>NZ_JBHUEM010000004.1:0-139876 GCF_042680805.1 Bacillus salitolerans
TTGGCGGGTTGGTAAATGATTGAGTTAACTTGGTTAAGTAGTTCAATCGTAGCATAGTCTTGGGACTTTTTTATGTGTAAAAATATTATTTCATACACCAGAAATTATAAGTTTTGATTGTATCTTATTACAATGTGCTTTAGTAATCCGGCCACTCGAGGTCAAATAACCTGTCATGAATCAAAGGGAAAAACCACCCTTTTTCATGACAGGTTATTTGCTCTTCCTTAGGCTAAACGGCGCGCGCATAGCCTTTTGTTCCTTCCTTCACAAAACACTTCAATTACACAACTACATAAGAGAAACGCTGCAATAGTTAGTGTTGCTTGACTTTAAACATGCCAAGTTCTGCCAAGAAATGCCTTATATAAGTGAACTGTTATCATTTTTTTTGTTCCCCTTCATATAAATAGAATCAGGTGCTAAAAAGGGGGGACAACCAATATGCATATCAGCTTTGAAAAATCTTCCGATGCTGAAGATGTATACAAAATCATACAAGAATTCATAAATGAGCCAATCCAATACATGGATATTGCACTTGAAGAATGTACCCTTTACATAAATATTGAGAAAGATGAGTTGTTTTGTATTCATACATATGTTGTACCTGCTCTTACAAAGTTTGTAACAGAATGGAAGGAAACTTTATATTTACAAGAAATTATTTCAAACATCTTTTATTTTCACGATGAAATGGAGCAGCAGAATATTATCCAAATGGTATATTCACTTGTAGACGAGGTTGAGTGTAGTACGATGAAGGAGAAAAAGAGGGAGGAAATTGTTACACAATCACTAAAAAAATTTCTTTCAAAGAACATATCATTTTCTTTTGATGCATTCGTAACGTTTCGTTTAAAAGAATATTTGAAGCGATTAGAAGAATATATAGAGCTTGCCATTGATGAATATAAATTAGAGCAGGATTACCAGGATTTTATTGAAAGTCTTAGAAAGTATATTTTCGCCAAAACGCCTACCTTTGACCTCATTCATGTCGTTCATGAAAAGGATGCATTTTTATTTTACGATAGGGAGTATAAGGCGATCACACATCATATCCAATTGATTGAGGAAGACTTTGTTACTATAAATGGATTTGAGGTTGATAAGCAAGTGATTGCCCCACTTCTGTTTCTTGCACCAAAAGAAATTCATTTGTATACGTATTTTTTTGACCATGGAGTTGTTCAGACACTTATGAATATTTTTCAAGAGAGAATCCAATGTCACCAGTATGAACAATTTAATAATATAAAGAACTAATTTCTTCCAAATTAAGCTAATCATAAAAAGACCTTGCTTTCCTTTTCAAATATGCATATAATAACCTACATAATCAATTTATCATGAAAATTGTTATGATGAGGACATGGATTATTTTTACGGCTCACAGAGAGGGAAGACATGGCTGTAAGCTTCCTAGCACGGAAAGTACATCTACCACCTTTAAACTTTAGTACGGAACCGGCATAAATGTCTAAGTATGTACTAACGGCTCAAACCGTTATCTTTCTTCTAAGCTAAAGGGGTTTTGTCTACCTTTAGAAAGAAGGGTGGAACCACGATACATAACTCGTCCCTTTTCTAGGGATGAGTTTTTTTATTTTGGCTTTGTTAAACTACTGTGTTGATATTTTGTATTGGAAAGCGAGTTACCTTTCCACGGAAATAAACATCATAGTAAAACAGAGCCCTATTTAAAAAGCAAAAAGGAGTGACTAGGATGTCAGAATTGGTGAAAATTACATTTCCAGACGGAGCGGTTAAGGAGTTTGATAAAGGTACGACAACAGAAGATATCGCGGCATCAATAAGTCCAGGACTAAAAAAGAAAGCGATTGCTGGAAAGATGAATGGAGAATTAATTGATTTGCGTACTCCAATTAATGTAGATGGAAGCATTGCAATTATAACTCAAGATTCTGATGAAGCACTAGAAATTTTACGCCATAGTACAGCTCACTTAATGGCACAAGCGGTAAAACGCCTTTTTTCAGATCAAAATGTGAGATTAGGTGTTGGACCTGTGATTGAAGGTGGGTTCTATTACGACATTGATATGGAATCTTCCATTACACCTGAAGATCTTGGCAAGATTGAAAAGGAAATGCAAAAAATATCAAATGAGAACTTAGACATTGTTCGCGTTGAGGTTTCGCGTAATGAAGCAAAATCACGCTTTGAAAAAATTGGGGACCATCTGAAGTTAGAATTACTTGAGGCTATACCCGCTGATGAAGCTGTTACCATTTACGAACAAGGTGAATTCTTTGATCTTTGCCGCGGGGTTCACGTACCTTCAACTGGGAAAATTAAAGAATATAAGCTGTTAAGTGTTGCAGGTGCATATTGGCGTGGTGACAGTAATAATAAAATGCTTCAACGTATTTACGGGACTGCCTTCTTCAAGAAGGAAGACTTATCCGAACACCTACGTCTATTAGAGGAAGCAAAAGAGCGTGATCATCGTAAACTAGGAAAAGAGCTAGATCTTTTTACAACTTCCCAAAAAGTAGGACAAGGCTTGCCTCTATGGCTTCCAAAAGGTGCAACGATCCGCCGTATTATTGAACGATATATTGTGGATAAAGAAATAAGCTTAGGCTATTCACATGTTTATACTCCTGTTTTAGGAAGTGTGGAACTGTATAAAACTTCAGGACACTGGGAGCATTATCAAGACGACATGTTCCCTGCAATGGCCATGGATAACGAGGACCTTGTCTTACGTCCGATGAACTGTCCTCACCATATGATGGTTTATAAAAGCGACATCCACAGCTATCGCGAACTACCAATCCGTATTGCAGAATTAGGGCAAATGCACCGTTATGAGATGTCAGGGGCACTGACAGGCTTACAACGTGTACGTGGAATGACATTAAATGACGCTCACATTTTCGTTCGTCCTGATCAAATTAAGGATGAGTTTATCCGAGTGGTTCGCTTAGTTGAAGCAGTCTACAAGGATTTTGGATTAGAGAACTACTCATTCCGCTTATCTTATAGAGATCCTGAAGATAAAGAAAAGTATTTTGATGACGATGCGATGTGGGAAAAGGCACAAAGTATGTTAAAAGAAGCAATGGATGATCTAGGACTTGATTATTTTGAAGCTGAAGGAGAAGCAGCCTTTTATGGTCCAAAGCTTGATGTTCAAGTACGTACGGCATTAGGAAAAGACGAAACATTATCCACTGTACAATTAGACTTCTTGCTTCCTGAACGTTTTGAATTAACATATGTTGGGGAAGATGGAAAACAGCACCGACCAGTTGTTATTCACCGCGGTGTTGTTTCAACTATGGAACGTTTCGTAGCCTTCCTAATAGAAGAGTATAAAGGCGCATTCCCGACATGGCTTGCACCAGTTCAAGTACAAGTAATCCCGGTTTCTCCTTCTGTTCACCTTGATTATGCATTAAAGGTGAAGGAACAACTGCAAGCAGAAGGAATCCGTGTTGAGCTGGATTCTCGTGATGAAAAGATTGGTTACAAGATTCGTGAGGCACAAATGCAGAAGATTCCGTATATGCTAGTTGTAGGAGATAATGAAATACAAGAGAACGCTGTTAATGTACGTAAGTATGGAGAACAGAAGTCGGAAACTCTCCCTTTTGAACAGTTTAAAGAGAATCTTGTACAGGAAGTTAAGAGATAAGTGTTGACAGGTTATAGGTCAGCATGGTAAATTTATTTAGGTAATTAAATAGTATGTGAATTCCAAAGAAGAAGCACCCGCTTCTCACCTGATTGACGCACATTGTAGTTAGCAGGTTTCAACGAAAAGCTTTATGCATGTTTGTGATGACTTTCGTTAGTGTGGGTGTTTTGTACACCCACACTTTTTTAATTTGTTTACAAGTGTGTCTTATGGAAAGAGCGGTACAAAATTTCGGAGGTGGCTCACTATTAGTAAAGACATGATGGTTAATGAAGGCATTCGTGCACGTGAAGTACGTTTAATTGGAGCAAATGGAGACCAATTAGGTATTAAGTCTCGTCAGGAAGCACTTGAAATTGCACAGAATGTTAATCTTGACTTAGTTATGGTTGCACCAAACGCGAAACCACCAGTATGTCGTATCATGGACTATGGTAAATTCCGTTTTGAGCAACAAAAGAAAGAAAAAGAAGCTCGTAAGAATCAAAAGGTCATTAACGTGAAGGAAGTACGTCTAAGCCCTACAATTGAAGAACATGACTTTAACACGAAGCTAAGAAATGCAATCAAGTTCCTAGAAAATGGGGACAAAGTGAAAGCATCAATTCGTTTCAAAGGTCGTGCAATTACTCATAAGGAAATTGGACAGCGTGTACTTGATCGATTCTCTGAGGCTTGTAAGGAAGTAGGAACTGTTGAATCTGCTCCAAAAATGGATGGACGTAGCATGTTCTTAATGTTAGCACCAAAAAATGAAAAGTAACAATTAAGGAGGAACTCCCAATGCCTAAAATGAAAACTCATAGTGGTACAGCTAAGCGTTTCAAGAAAACAGGATCTGGTAAACTTAAGCGTTCACACGCTTACACAAGTCACTTATTCTCAAACAAGACTAAAAAGCAAAAGCGTAAGCTTCGTAAAGCAACTCTTGTAAGCAGTGGCGATTACAAGCGTATCAAATTCATGGTTGGTAAATAAGTTAAAAAACAATTCGAATTCAAATAAAATCTCGTTTGAATAGGAGGACAACATAACCGAGAAATTCAAGGCGGCGAAGCAGGAGCACCGGTGTATATGTATTAACATGAGGAGCAACAAAGGCGAGCCAACGAAGAAGTTCGATAGTTATTTGTTCTCGGACGGTTCGAACATCACTTTAAGATATCCTAGGAGGGAAACAAAATGCCAAGAGTTAAAGGTGGTACAGTAACTCGTAAGCGTCGTAAGCGCGTACTAAAGTTAGCAAAAGGTTATTTCGGTTCAAAACATACATTATATAAAGTAGCAAATCAACAAGTAATGAAGTCTCTAAACTATGCATTCCGTGACCGTCGTCAAAAGAAGCGTGACTTCCGTAAACTATGGATCACTCGTATTAATGCGGCTGCACGTATGAACGGACTTTCTTATAGCCGTTTAATGCACGGTTTAAAAGAAGCAGGTATTGAAGTTAACCGTAAGATGTTAGCTGACCTAGCTGTTCATGATGAAAAGGCATTTGCTGAATTAGCGTCTGCTGCAAAAAACAATCTAAATAAGTAATGATAACGAGCCTCTCTTTTAGAGTGGCTCTTTTTTCATTCAAAGCTCAGGAGGTACGTAGTGATCTACATTCTCGGGTATATAATTCTGGCATCATGTATTGCATGCTTAATCATGTGTATAGACAAACAAAAAGCTATCAAGCAGAAATGGAGGATTTCTGAAAAAACATTATGGACCTTTGCTATAATTGGGGGTTCATTAGGGATTTTGGTGGGAATGAGTTTATTTAGACATAAGACGAAGCATCGTTCATTTCAAATAGGTATTCCCGTTTTGATTATGCTTCAAACAGCACTATTGATAGTAATTTTGCAAAATATGTCATAATGGCTCGTACGATTGTATAGAATATATAGTCAAAGATTGCCTACATGAATAGAGCTCTGCTTTCAAATGTCAGTCATCCTTCAGGGGGGGTCTAGATGAATCAAACGATGACAATGTTATTCGCTTTTCTAGAAGGTAGCGGAATGTGGGCACCAGTAATATTCCTTCTTTTTCATAGTATAAGACAATTCCTATTTATTCCAGTTGCTTTGTTATGTGTGGTAGGAGGTATTTTATTTGGGGCATTACTTGGGACTCTTTATTCAGTAGTAGGGTTAACGATATCATGTATTGTTTTTTATTTCTTGTATCAAGGCATGCCCAAGACATTTGCAAAGGTTCATAGAATGAAAGAAAGGTGGATAGGTGATCGGATCAACCTAACTATAGGACAAATCACCATCTTGCGCTGCATTCCCTTCATGCAGTATCAGCTATTATCCCTCATTCTCCTCGAGAGAAAAAAGAACTTATTTTCTTTTACAAAGCAGTCCATCATTACGAATACCCCTACAGCTATACTATATACGTTGTTTGGACAATCGATTAGTCATTTATCCCCATCAGTTATTGTCATCATATTGCTTTGCTTTACCGCATTGTTCTATTTATTACGGGAGCGAGTCACAACCGTAAAATGGACTTCCTTTTTTGCAAAGACGAATAGTCCACAGTAAAACCGTGAAGATTATCCTTCACGGTTCACTTGTGAGGTACAAAATGATAAATCATAGACCGAATTACCAGAAAAAATTAAAGCTACCGTACATCAAAACGATCCTTTAGCTTCACTTATTGTTATCTAATTTTCAATGTTTTAACAATTTCTTTTCTTGGCGTAGGTTACAACCATTATTTTATCGTGGATACGTACTCTTCTAGACGATCCCAAGTTTCAGTAAATCCTTGCTCCATTCCCATATCTAAGACGGTTTTTAGCGCTTCTGCCGAATCATAGATGGCACGATTAACAAGCTTTGTCTTACCCTCATCTTCTTCAAATGTTAAAGTGATGTGAGTTGAAGGCATTCCATCTACTTCATTCCCTTCTGCATCTGAAAAATAGTCAATATAAACTATCTTTTCATCCTGGATAATCTCTTCATAAACTCCTTTTCCCCAAGATTCGAAACCAAAAAAATCACCTTGATTCTCATCAATACACTTCATACAATAATGCCAGATTCCACCTACTTTAAAATCAACGTTACATACGGTAAGAATCCAACCACGAGGTCCCCACCATTGTTTAAGATGTTCAGATTCCGAGTACGCTTTGAAAACTAAATCCTTAGGTGCATCAAACTGACGTTCAATAACAAGTACGTTTCCCTCTACTTTTGAGATCATTTTAGTTGACATATGAATTCCTCCAAAAAGATTTTTTTATTATACCTACTATGGTAAATCTATGGTAAATAATTTTTTCCATTTGAAACCTCTATCATTTCTCACCTTTATCTTCCATCTGTTTTTGCATAACCTTTACATAATCATCCAAGCGGTCAAATCTGTCCTCCCAGATTTGGAGATATGACGCAATCCATGCATCCAAATTCATAAAAGGCTCTGGACGCAATCTGTAAATACGGCGATTCGCATCTGCGTGTGCTTCAACAATGCCGGCCACAGAAAGAATTCGGAGATGTTTAGATGCTTGTGGCTGACGTATTTTTAAACGATCTGTAATTTCTCCCACAGTAAGGGGGCCATCTCGCAAAAGTTCAACAATCTGTAAACGATTGGGTTCGGCTAGAGCACTCAATGTTGTCGTATCCATTTTTAGAACCTACCCCTATCCATAAAAATAGTTTCACAATCTACAGTAACCTATAACTAGTCTTAATAATCCCCTCCTAATTTGCCAAACCTCTCCTAATACCAAACTATACTTTGGAGTTCTGACATGTATTTTGTATTTATCCCGTTCCAACTGGCGCTAAAACCCCCACTTCAAAACTTTAAATGAATCGAGAAGTTTAAGTGGGGGATAAGCGCCAGTAAGAACCCTGTATAGGAACACAGACTAAAGTCGCCACCTTCTGTGACAATGTCTGTGTGACCCACATCATGCGGGCCTGGGCTAACAATCAGTGGGGGATGAGGAAAACCCCCACTGATTGAAGTTTCACTTTATTGGAAATAATATACCATATAAGGAATATTCCTGTAAAGGTATATTAGAGATATTTTTGTAATTTCTATTCATACGATTGTATTTTTAAAAGAGGGTGACTAAATAGCTCGTTGGTTTCAGTAACTTTTTACAATCTCTAACAACAAAAAAACACACGCTATCCAGATGCGGAATAACGTGTGTATAAGTATGACTATTAAACTTGTTACCACTCTTTAGTAAACCCGTTAGATTATCCTTCATGGTTTTTAATTAGTTCTTTTATAGGGCTTTTCCACTGGACTGTACTATGTGGATATTGAATTAATATTTCCCTTTCAAGGAAATAAAAATCTTCTTTCGTAAAGCCTTGCAAGCTAGAGGCAGATTTGACAGAAACATTGATGGTTACAACTTCGAATGAATTTTCGGTAGTTCCTAAATATTTTTCCCCCTCAAACATTGCTCCCCTATATGTTATATAAAAGTTTTTGTGAACATTCCTTTTATCATCAAGGAAATAATATTTCTTCTGTTCATGAGCAAGCTCAAGTTTCCTTTTTGGGTTTAGTAAATATTTGAAGCCTGTATATATAAGTGCAACCATTGCAATCAATATTAAAAGTCTAAAAAGTATGATAATCATGGTTAATCCCCCTATAAGCATGGTCCTTTTACATATATACGAATAAAGATAGAGAAGGTTTCAAAAGTTTTTGTTATAATTTTAACATAATAAGGAGGTTTATTATGAATCTATCTACATTATTTACGATGCAAAAAAAGTTAGATCAAAGAATTGAATTAGAGCACGGATTACAAAATGAATCTCTGTTTGAACGAAAGGTTCTGGCTCTATTAGTAGAACTAGGGGAACTAGCAAATGAAACTCGTTGTTTTAAGTTTTGGAGTAAAAAGCCGGCTTCAAACAAAGACGTAATCGTAGAAGAGTATGTAGACGGCTTACACTTTATCCTGTCATTAGGAATAGAAGCAGGTTATGATCAAGAGATTGAAAAAATAGAAATAGAAACTTCTATGGTACAAAACCTCACCACTCACTTTATTGATGTATACAGTGGAATCTATAAGTTTAAAGAAGACCATTCCAAAGTGAATTATATTTGTTTAATTGAACAATATCTTTTATTGGGACATGCCCTCGACTTTAAATATGGGGATATTGAAAAAGCATATATGGATAAAAATACGGTCAATCACGAAAGACAGGATCAAGGATACTAGTACATATGTAGGAAGTAACTGAGGGAGGGAGAATTTGATTGTGAAGAAAATGGATAAAACACTCGTTATGCTAAAAGAATTAACAGACGCAAAAGGAATACCAGGTAATGAAGGTGAAGTTCGGGAGGTTATGAAAAAATTTATCGAACCTTTCTCTCATGAAGTTTACACGGATGGGTTGGGGAGCTTAATTGCTAAAAAAGTTGGAGATGAGAAGGGTCCAAAAATTATGATTGCAGGACACTTAGATGAAGTCGGTTTTATGATTACTAAAATTGATGAGAGAGGATTTCTCCTTTTTGAACCAATCGGTAGCTGGTGGTCTCAGGTGTTACTTGCCCAGCGCGTAACAGTTGTGACAAAGAATGGGGATGTAAGTGGTATTATTGGCTCTAAACCGCCACATATTCTCTCTCCGGAAGCTAGAAAAAAACCGGCGGACATAAAAGATATGTTTATTGACATTGGAGCTTCAAGCCGTGAGGAAGCAATGGAATTTGGAGTTAGACCAGGTGATCAAGTCGTGCCATATTTTGAGTTCACGGTAATGAACAACGAAAATCTACTACTTGCAAAAGCATGGGATAATCGTATTGGATGTGCGATTGCGATTGAAGTGTTAAAGCAATTAAAGAATGTCGACCATCCAAATATCGTATATGGTGTAGGTACTGCACAAGAAGAGGTACCGGTATCAAGGGGAGCACAGACCTCGGCTGAAATGATAAAACCAGACATCGCTTTTTCTGTAGATGTCGGTATTGCAAGTGATACACCCGGTATTTCAGGTAAAGAGGCTCGCAGTAAAATGGGAGAAGGACCTCAAATCATTATATATGATGCTTCTATGATTTCTCACAAAGAGCTTCGTGAGTTTGTTGTTGGAATAGCAGAGGAGTTTAATATTCCATATCAATATGATTACATTCCTTTAGGTTGGACAGATTCGGGAGCGATTCATGTAACTGCAAATGGTGTTCCAGCTTTGTCCATTGCTGTTCCAACTCGCTATATCCATACACATGCGGCTATGTTACACCGCGCTGATTTTGAGAATACGGTCAAGCTGCTTGTAGAGATTATTAAAAAGCTTGATCTTGATAAGGTACGTGAGATTACTTTTTCTTAGTCGCTTTATGGTCATGATTTAACGCGGAAAATTCCAGTAAGAATTGCCGTTGTATAGTGGAAAAAGCGGAATTGCTGCAAAAATGTCATAGTTGCCAATAAGAACTGCAGAGTTGCTGATAAACGCACCAAAGTTGACGGTAAAGTCGAAACTTACTGATAAATCCAAAACTTGCTGATAAAATCAAATAGTTGCTGAAAAAATTCTAGTAGTTGCTGATAAAATCGAACAAGTTAATGATAAGTTCCAAGAGTCTATAAAAAAGAACAAGATAATAGCCAAGTTGACTTTGCAAAGCTAGTATGGAAGCTTATAGGAGCAAAATTCTCGAGAAAAATGCCCGGAATATATAAAAAATTTGCACAATTTTGTAAAAAATGCCGTATTTTTTAAGGGTTGAGTGTAACAGGTGGGACTTCTGCAGGTGAATCACGACGAGGAGGCAGAGGTCCTATGGAGTCTATGCTAAAGGCTGCTACATCCTGTAAGTAAATCAAACTAGAGATGCCAGTACATCCAATACAAGTGCGGAATGGGAGTCCCTCCAAGGGGGGGAACCTAGCAAAAAGAAAAGGATAGCAGAAGCTATCCTTTACATTTTTAATGCATTTTCTAAAGTAGTAAGCATTTCTTGCTTATCGCTATCATTTGAATGTTGCCAAATGACTTCGAACAACACCCCTAGTCCAGGAAGCATTTTTTCTTCACCACTTTGAATGGCATCTACAATGGTGGCTTGCAATTCTTGCTGAGAGTTCCCTTGTACATTTGTAATAACAGCATTACGTAAGTTTAAATCCATTTTTTGTACACCTCTTCATGAAAAGTTGGCTTCATACATGATTATGTTTCTTCATAACAGCTTTAAATATGTATCTAATTTAAGATATAATGGGAAATCATACAAAGAAAGTAAAGGACGGAAGAAAATGAAGCAAATTGAGTCCAAGAAGAATCCTCGTGTTAAACAATGGAAAAAGCTACATACAAAAAAAGAGCGTGATAAAACAGGTCTTTTTTTCATTGAAGGCGAACATTTAGTTGAAGAGGCATTAAAGTACAAAGACTTTATAAAAGAACTCATTGTCAGTGAAAGCTTTACACTACCTCTTAACTGGAATGTCGATGATGTTGAACTTTATTTAGTTCCAGATGAAGTGATGAAAGAAATTAGCGAAACGGAAACACCTCAAGGTGTATCAGCCGTTTGTGTGCAGCCAACCTTCAAGGAAAGTGACATGGAAATGGAATCTATTCTACTAGTGGATGCAGTTCAAGATCCAGGAAATTTAGGAACCATGATTCGTACGGCAGATGCTGCCGGTATAAGTGGCGTCATCCTTGGAGAAGGATCAGTCGATTTGTTTAATAGTAAAGTTCTACGTTCCTCTCAAGGATCAATCTTTCATCTACCAATTTTAAAAGGAAATATTGGTGATTGGATTCATAAATTGAGAGGGTATGGACATACCATATATGGAACTTCATTAGAAAATGGTAGTCCATATCAGACGGTTACAACCTCTCGGCCCTTCACTTTACTTGTTGGAAATGAAGGAAGGGGAGTAAATAAGGAATGGCTGTCTTTTACAAATCACAACTTGTATATCCCCATCCATGGTAAAGCAGAATCCCTAAATGTAGCCGTTGCAACAGGTATTCTATTATATTATTTACGTACCTAAAAACAGCTGATTAAAAACAGGGGGAATCAATATGGGGGGATTTTTTAGTGCCAGATCAGAGAACACATTTGCATTGTATTCAGTTTCACATGTTAGCATGATCATTCTATTTATCGTATTAGCGGTGATGCTCTATGTATATCGTGAACAAATACGACAAAATGTATGGAAAAAGTCTATTCGTTATTCATTAATAGGAGTACTGGTCCTTAGTGAGCTGTCCTTAAACATCTGGTATACAACAACAAATGTTTGGAATCCGTTGGACACATTACCTTTTCAGCTGTGCTCAATCTCTTTATTTCTATGTATTTTTATGTTAGTTACAAACAGCTATAGAGTATTCGAAGTGACATACTTCTTTGGTTTGGCAGGTGCTTCGCAGGCACTACTGACTCCTGAACTATTTTTTGACTTCCCTCATTATCGATACTTTCATTTTTTTCTTGCTCATATTGGGATCATGCTCGCTTGTTTATATATGGTTTGGATTGAAAAAATGACACCAACGGTTAAATCAATTTGGAAAGCGATCATAACCATAAATGTTATCGCGTTTGTAGTCTTTTTTGTGAATAAATGGACAGGTGGGAACTATATGTTCTTGGCCAGGAAGCCAGCAAACCCAAGTCTAATCGACTTTTTAGGGCCATACCCTTACTACATACTATCCTTAGAGATCGTTGCAATTGTATTATTTAGCTTGCTTTATCTTCCAATATTTTTTGCTAAGAAAAACAATAAGCAAAGAATGCCTAATTCGGCTTGAATTTGTCAATACTTTAAGGTAGTATCATATAGTATAAAAAATATCTAAAAAAACAATGATAGAGACTAGTAGCTTGTTGAACTGCCAACTAGGGAGAAGGTGTCCTAGACTGAAAGCACCTTTGTGGTATGTGATAAGTGAATTCACCTCTTGAGTTGACACTTGGACCGATTTAATCGTAAAGGTGTTCCGGTGAAGAACCGTTATGACAATGAAGTGACTAAAGCTTTTGGCTTTAGTAATTAGGGTGGTACCGCGAATTTCAAGTCCTCGTCCCTTTATGGGATCGAGGACTTTTTTGTATTTAAAAAAATTGAAAAATTAGGAGGAAAAAACATGCAAGAACGTTTACTTGAGCTAAAACAAGAAGCTCTTGATCAAGTGGAAGCAAGCCGAGACTTAAAAACTCTTAACGATATTCGCGTGAGCTTTTTAGGAAAGAAGGGACCTATTACAGAAGTACTTAAGGGGATGGGGAAACTCCCAGCTGAAGAGCGTCCAATTGTTGGGGAAGTAGCAAACAAAGTAAGAGAAGCGATTTCGAATGCAATTGAGGGAAAGCAAGCTACCCTTGAAAAAGCAGAGGTAGAGAAAAAGCTAGCTTCTCAAAAGATTGATGTAACATTACCCGGTCGTCCGGTCCGAAAGGGAAGTAAACACCCCCTTACTGCCATTATTCAAGAGATTGAAGACTTGTTTATTGGGATGGGATACACGATTGCTGAAGGTCCTGAAGTTGAAAAAGATTATTATAATTTTGAAGCTTTAAATCTTCCAAAGGGTCATCCAGCAAGAGATATGCAAGATTCTTTCTATATTACAGAAGAAACGCTTTTACGTACTCAAACCTCTCCGATGCAAGTTCGAACAATGGAGAAACATGAAGGAAGAGGGCCCATTAAGATAATTTGTCCTGGGAAAGTGTATCGCCGTGATAATGATGATGCGACACACTCTCATCAGTTTACTCAAATTGAGGGACTTGTCGTTGATGAAAACATTCGTATGAGTGATTTAAAAGGTACATTAAAGGTGTTTGCACAAAAATTATTTGGAGAAGACCGAGAAATTCGCCTTCGACCTAGCTTTTTCCCATTTACAGAACCTTCCGTAGAGATGGATATTTCATGTAAAATCTGTAATGGAAAGGGCTGTAATGTATGTAAAGGAACAGGTTGGATTGAAATTTTAGGAGCAGGAATGGTACATCCAAATGTTCTTGAAATGGCAGGGTTTGATTCAAAGAAATACACAGGATTCGCCTTCGGAATGGGACCAGAGCGTATTGCAATGCTGAAGTATGGAATTGAAGATATTCGTAATTTCTATATTAATGACCGTCGTTTCATCGAACAATTTAGACGAGCATAAAAGGAGGGTAACAACATGTTTGTTTCTTATAAATGGTTAAGTGAATATGTAGATTTAACGGGTGTATCAGCCGATGAACTAGCTGAGAAGATTACAAGAAGTGGGATTGAAGTTGAAGGTGTGGAAGTTTTAAATAAAGGAATTAGTGGTGTTGTAGTTGGTCATGTTGTAGAACGTGAGCAACATCCAAATGCAGACAAACTAAGTAAATGTTTAGTTGATATCGGGGCTGAGGAGCCTGTGCAAATTATTTGCGGTGCTCCCAATGTAGCGAAAAATCAAAAGGTTGTAGTCGCAACAGTTGGAGCAGTGTTGCCTGGTAACTTCAAAATCAAGCGTGCGAAGCTTCGCGGGGAAGAATCAAATGGAATGATTTGTTCACTTCAAGAAATAGGTATTGAAGGTAAGCTTGTTCCTAAGGAATACGCGGAAGGTATCTTCGTCTTTCCAAACGATGTTGAAGTCGGGGCAGATGCACTTTCTCAATTAAACCTAGATGATCAAATTTTAGAGTTAAGCTTAACACCAAACCGTGCAGATTGCTTAAGTATGCTAGGGGTGGCGTATGAGGTAGCAGCGATTTTAGGAAGAGAAGTTAAATTCCCTGCTATTGAAGTGAACTCTATCAAGGAAAAGGCGTCTGAATATATTAAAGTAAGTGTTGATGCAATTGAGGATAACCCAATTTATGTTGCAAAAATCGTAAAGAATGTGAAAATTGGTCCATCACCTATTTGGATGCAAACAAGATTAATGTCAGCTGGAATTAGACCTATCAGCAATGTTGTAGATATTACAAACTATATTTTGCTAGAGTATGGCCAGCCGTTACATGCATTTGATTATGATTGTTTAGGTTCAAAAGAGATCGTTGTTAGAAGAGCAAACAATGGGGAGAAAATCGTCACATTAGATGATGTAGAAAGAACATTAACAGATGAGCACCTAGTTATTACAAACGGTTCTGAAGCTGTCGCTCTTGCAGGTGTAATGGGAGGAGCAACATCAGAGGTAGGCTCTGATACGACAACTGTTCTGATTGAATCTGCCTATTTTAATGGAGCTACAATCAGGAAGGCTTCAAAAGATCATGGCCTTCGAAGTGAAGCAAGCACTCGTTATGAAAAAGGAATTGATCCTAAACGTACTCATGAGGCTGCAGAACGAGCAGCGCAATTAATGGAACAATACGCAGGTGGTGAGGTGTTAGACGGTATTGTTGAGGTTAATGAATTAAATCTAGAGCTTGCTACGGTGGAGATTTCTCTTGAGAGAATTAATAAGGTACTTGGAACTGAAATCACTGCTGAGACAGTAAGAGATATTATGACACGTCTTCAGTTCGACTATAAAGAAGACAATGGTCAATTCTTGATTACCATTCCTTCTCGTAGACAGGATATTACTATTCAGGAAGATATTATTGAAGAAGTGGCACGATTATATGGCTATGATAATTTACCTGTAACGTTACCTGCTGGGGAACAAACTCCTGGCCAGTTAACTGAACTTCAATTACTTCGTCGTAAGGTTCGTCATTACTTAGAGGGGGCAGGATTGTATCAGGCTGTAACGTACTCTCTTACTAGTAAGGAAAAGGTACACCGTTTCTTAAATAAAGAAGAACAAGCTGCACCAATTGAGCTCTTAATGCCAATGAGTGAAGACAGAAGTGTGTTACGATTAGGTCTCGTTCCTCACCTAACCGATGTTCTAAAGTATAACTTGCATAGGCAAGTGGACCAGTTAGGTTTTTATGAGATTGGAACAACATACGTCCCAACAGCCGAAGGTCAATTGCCAAATGAAATTGAAAAGGTGGCAGGTGCTGTAACCGGGCTTTGGCATACTCACCTTTGGCAAGGTGAAAAGAAGCCAGTTGATTTTTATGTAGTAAAAGGTATATTAGATGGATTATTTGATACGATTGGCATCTCTCATGTGCAATATGAGGCAGCTGATCGAACAGACCTCCATCCGGGTAGAACAGCTCATCTTTCTGTTGATGGTCAGTATGTTGGATTTATTGGGCAAATCCACCCAACCACTCAGAAAGAACTTGATCTCCAAGAAACGTATGTTTTTGAGCTATCATTAGAGCTATTGTCA
Organism: Bacillus salitolerans; assembly: GCF_042680805.1. Lineage (NCBI taxonomy): Bacteria > Bacillati > Bacillota > Bacilli > Caryophanales > Bacillaceae > Bacillus > Bacillus salitolerans. Next base: position 15,967 of record NZ_JBHUEM010000004.1, read on the forward strand.
ACATTCAGTAGGGAGCGAGTAAGCTACACACCAGTCCCTCGTTATCCATCTATTACTCGAGATATTGCATTAGTTGTAAATCAAACGATTTCTGCTGGCGAAATTCGCCAAGTTATCACTGATGCTGGTGGATCGTTATTAAAAGATGTTCATGTCTTTGACCTTTATGAAGGTGAAAAGATGGAACAAGGGAAAAAATCACTTGCTTTCTCTCTACGTTACTTTGATCCAGAGCGCACACTCACAGATGAAGACGTGTCCTCTGCCCACCAAAAGGTCCTTTCTGCAGTAGAAGAAAAGACAGGTGCCGTTCTAAGAGGATAAAGAGAGCATTATCCATCTATCAATTAATATAATTAAAAAAGGAGACCTACTATTTACTTAGTAGATCTCCTTTTTTATTTCCAACACATGCGTAATATTTCATGGTAACGCAAATAATATCCACGAATACAAGTAGTACCTAAGTCTTAATTTATATAAATGGGGGGAGATTATGAGTAAATTTACAGATTCAGCGAAAGAATTGCTGGAGCATGTAGGAGGAAGTGACAACATAAATGTGGTCACTCATTGTGCGACGAGAATGCGTTTTGTATTAAAGGATCCTAAAAAAGCAGATGTTAAAAAAGTGGAGGAAATAGATATTGTTAAAGGGACTTTTACACAAGCGGGTCAATTCCAAGTAATCATTGGGAATGATGTATCGACCTTCTATAATGAATTTACGAAAATCGCAGGTGTAGGTGATACTTCAAAGGAAGAAGCAAAGGTTGCAGCCAAACAAAATATGAATCCACTTCAGAGATTGGTTGCTCACCTTGCTGACATTTTTACACCGTTAATTCCTGCCTTAGTCGTAGGGGGGCTTATTTTAGGATTTCGCAATGTAATTGGTGAAATAAATATGATAGATGGAGGAACAAAAACCCTTGTTGAAGTTTCGCAGTTTTGGGCAGGCGTGCATGCTTTCTTATGGTTAATTGGTGAAGCTATCTTTCACTTTCTACCTGTAGGAATTACGTGGGCGATTTCTCGAAAGATGGGTACCACTCAAATTCTAGGAATTGTTTTAGGGATTACCCTAGTTTCTCCGCAGCTTCTAAATGCATATGGAGTAGCGGGAGCAGAAGATATTCCAGTATGGAATTTTGGATTTGCCCAAGTTGAAATGATAGGTTATCAAGCACAGGTAATACCTGCAATATTAGCTGGTTTTGTCCTTTCCTACCTTGAACTAGGATTGCGAAAAGTGATTCCAAATGTAATTTCCATGATTTTTGTACCTTTTTTTGCATTAATTCCAGCTGTATTAATTGCACATGTTGTTCTCGGCCCAATAGGTTGGACCATTGGATCATGGGTCTCTGGAATCGTATACGCTGGTTTAACCTCTGGATTTGGCTGGTTATTTGCTGCTATTTTTGGATTTGCTTATGCACCACTAGTTATAACAGGTCTTCATCATATGACCAATGCAATTGATTTACAATTAATGAGTGAAATTGGAGGAACGAATTTATGGCCGATGATTGCCTTGTCTAATATTGCTCAGGGATCCGCAGTTGTGGCCATGATATTCCTAAACAGAAGAGATGAAAGAGAGAAACAGGTCTCTGTACCTGCTGCAATCTCATGTTATTTGGGTGTTACAGAGCCCGCGATGTTTGGAATCAATTTAAAATATGTTTTTCCATTTCTCGCGGCTATGATTGGTTCATCGATTGCTGCTGTAATTTCAGTAGGTAGCGGGGTTATGGCTAATTCGATTGGGGTAGGCGGTATCCCAGGAATCCTGTCTATTAGAATTCAAGATATGCTAATTTTTGCTATTGCCATGTTAGTTGCAATTATTGTTCCGTTTTTGCTCACGGTCATATTGTCTAAAACAAAAATGGGCAACAACGCTTATAAGCGCTTAGCAAAGTGATGATTTGAAGGATAATGGTGAAGTGTTTTAGTTTAACAGAAGATAGAAAATCCTGTCCTAGCATCAAAGTGTAAAAAGGTAGGTGTTATCTTTGGCAGAGCCTTGGTGGAAGAAAGCAGTCGTTTATCAAATTTATCCGAAAAGCTTTAACGATACAACGGGAAATGGAATCGGAGATCTACTAGGGATTATTGAGAAATTGGATTATCTGAAAACTCTTGGTATCGATGTGATATGGCTCACTCCCATTTATGAATCTCCTCAACGAGATAATGGCTATGATATCAGTGATTATTATAGAATATATGATCAATATGGTGAAATGGCTGATTTTGAACGTCTTTTAGTTGAAGCGCATAATCGAAATATAAAAATTATTATGGACATTGTAATCAATCATACATCTACTGAGCATAAATGGTTTCATCAATCCATGTCCTCAAAAGATAACCCATATCGAAATTTCTATATTTGGAAGGACGGAAAAAATGGAGGTCCACCCACAAATTGGAAATCAAAATTTGGTGGGTCAGCATGGGAATATGATGAAACTACTGGACAATATTACTTGCATTTATTTGATACCACCCAAGCTGATTTGAATTGGGAAAATGAGGAAGTGAGGAGAGCTGTTTATGAGATGATGGACTATTGGTTGAAAAAAGGTGTGGATGGATTTAGGCTAGACGTGATTAACTTAATATCAAAGGACCAAGATTTTCCTAATGATGATGGATTCAATCCGCCCGGTGATGGGAGAAGATTCTATACAGATGGACCACGTGTGCACGAATTCTTTAGGGAAATGAACAATCAGGTATTCTCTAAATACGACATAATGACAGTAGGGGAAATGTCTTCTACAACCATTGAACATTGTATTAAGTATACAAATCCGAGCAGAAATGAACTTAATATGACGTTCAATTTTCATCATTTAAAGGTAGATTATCCAGGCGGAGAAAAGTGGACAAAGGCTAATTTTGATTTTCATGAGTTGAAAAAAATATTATCTACCTGGCAAATAGAAATGTATAAAGGATCAGGCTGGAATGCATTATTTTGGTGTAACCATGACCAGCCAAGGGTGGTATCGCGATTCGGAGATGACCAAAAATATCATAAAGAATCAGCTAAAATGTTAGCTACAACCATTCATATGATGCAAGGAACTCCGTATATATATCAAGGTGAGGAATTCGGTATGACGAACCCTAACTTTGAAGATATAGATGATTACCGCGACGTTGAATCCTTAAATATATATAAACTAAAGAAAGAGGAAGGAATGTCAGATCAAGAAATTATTGAAATACTTAAGCAAAAATCAAGAGATAACTCAAGAACACCTGTCCAGTGGGATGGAACGAAAAACGCTGGCTTCTCAACTGGGATCCCATGGATAAAGGTTGCTCCCAATTATCACGAAATTAATGCTGCTACCGCTATTGAAGACAAACAATCCATATTTTATCATTATCAAAAACTAATTAGTCTTCGAAAAGAGTACGATATTATTACACATGGAGATTATCAGTTGCTTTTAACTGATCACGATCAAATATTTGCTTATTTAAGAAGCTATAAACAAGAAAAGCTTTTAGTTATCAATAATTTCTACGAAAAGGAAACAACCTTTATGCTGCCTGAAAGTATTTATCAAGGTGAACAAAAATGGAAGATCTTATTATCAAACTACGATGATTCTTCAGAAGCTTTAAAGAATTTTCGATTACGACCATATGAATCAATCGTCTATCACTTAAGTTAAGAAAAACTTTTAAGGTAGGGAGTTATGATATGTTAAAAAATCTTTTTTCAAAAAAAGAACAGGTTGTTCATATTTTCTCACCAGTAAAAGGAAGGATACTTGATGTTACGGATGTACCAGATCCCGTATTTTCTCAAAAAATGATGGGTGAGGGTATAGCTATTGAACCGTCAGATGGAGAGGTTGTTTCTCCTGTTGATGGTGAAGTCGTACAGGTTTTCCCAACGAAACATGCAGTGGGTATTAAAACGAAATCAGGTGTAGAAATATTAATCCATATTGGCCTAGAAACTGTAAATTTAAATGGTGAGGGCTTTACTAGTTTTATTAAAGCAGGAGATAAAGTAAAGCAAGGAGATAAATTAATTAGTTTTGATTTACAAATGATTCGAGAAAAGGCAGCCAGTACAATCACACCATTAATTATTACCAATACAGATGATGTAGTAGGGACTCTAGAAAAGAATATAGTAGATGCAGCAACTTTTGAGACAGAGGTGCTGACTGTAATACGAAAGTAACACAAAAAAGTACATCAAAGAAAAGTGATGTACTTTTTTAAATATCAGCGTATGGTTCAGTCATACTCATTATTAATTACCGCTCCGAACAGTTTTCAGCTTATCGAATCAGTTTTCTAGCCTTTTCAGTATTAGCAAAATGTAATTTGGCAATAGAATTAAATATTTCTTCACCTTGCTCGCTCATAATTCGTGCTGCAATTCTATCCACACCAGGCCCAGCACCTTTTTGAAGCTCTACCCCTGTTAACACTGACAACTTATCGAATTCTTTTACGAACGAATATCTTGCAATAATGGAGGCAGCTGCAACAGATAAATGTACGCCTTCTGCTTTTGTACTAAAGTAGACGTGATCTTTAATCATATGTTTTTCATTTTTAATATGTCGAAAATACACGTCAGGCTCTGCGAATTGGTCAATTAGTATTCCATCAGGTTTTTTAGGAGCTAACTTATTTAACACATTTGATATCGCTTTGTTATGAAGCAATGCTTTCATCTTTCCTTGTGTCATTCCTTTTTTTTGAAGTTCATTATATTTTTCATTTTGTAAGACGAGCAAACTATAAGGAACGACTTTGATAATGTCTTTTGCGATCTTTACAATTTGCGAGTCGTGTAAGTTTTTTGAGTCTTTTACACCTAACTCTTTTAATAGCTCCATTTTGGAAGGTTCCACAAAGGCTGCAACTACTGTAATAGGACCGAAGTAATCACCTGTTCCGACTTCATCCGAACCAATAATTGCCATATCTTTAATATTCTCAGGTACAGCATACCTATCATTTCTAACTTTAGGTGATGACGCTTGCTTTGACACTGATTCCGTTGATACCGATTCCCATCTTGCAGCTTCTAAGTTTGCACCTGCCCCTTGAAACATGACTTTCCCAGATTTATAGGCAGTCACAACACAGTTGGGGAGCTTTGCCGTATATAATCCTCCAGGAGGAATTTTTTCTAATAAATACCCTTTATATTGAGCCTTGATTTTATCCATTATAGTAGAATTTACAAGAATCACCTTTGTTGACATGGACATTCACTCCTCATTACTTATAAAATAGTCCAGAAGAAACCTATAAAATACATTTCTCTTATGATACCTTAATTCTAGTAGTTCTTTCCAACTGTTATGGTTCATGTTATCATATATTTTAGGATTCCAGGCTAGAACGGGGGCAACAAATGTGTCTGATCAAAAAAAGACGAAGACGACAGTAGATATATATGGCCAGCAATATTCAATCGTTGGTAGTGAGAGTACTAGTCACATAAGACTGGTTGCCTCAATTGTCGATGACAAAATGAGAGAAATCAGTGAAAAGAATCCATCATTAGATATTAATAAGCTTGCAGTATTAACAGCTGTTAACGTTGTACATGACTATATTAAAGTAAAAGATGAATTAGAAGCATTGCAAAAGATTGTGCAGGAGTTAAGAGAAACATAGGACGATTGCGTTTAATAATGGGAAAACTAGATTGAAAAGGGTTGACGGTATGCTAGATTTAGCTTTAATTATCATTCTCGGAATGGGATTTTTAATTGGATTAAAAAGAGGGTTTATCCTTCAAATAGTACATTTAACAGGTTTTATTGTAGCTTTTATTATTTCATACTTATATTATGACGATTTAGCTCCGACTTTAAAGCTATGGGTTCCTTATCCGGCTTTGGAGGAAGGAACGATGATGGCAATCATTTTTGACAATGCTGATCTAGAAATGGCCTACTATAATGCGATTTCTTTTGCTCTACTATTTTTTGGTACAAAAATTATCATGCAAATTATAGGCTCAATGCTAGATTTTGTAGCCCATCTTCCTTTACTTAAACAGATTAACGGCTGGGCTGGTGGTCTACTAGGTTTTATAGAAGTCTACTTAATTTTATTTATCGTCTTGTACATAGGTGCACTATTACCGATTCAGTTTATACAAACGAATATCCAGGAATCCTTTATTGCTATGACCATTGTTCAGCATACACCCATTTTTTCGGGAACTATTCGTGAACTATGGATTGAACATATAGCCCTTTAAATTCTTTACTCTCATTACGAATGTAGTGGGAGTTTTTATTGTTAAGAAGAGGATACATATTAATTTACCATGAAGTTGTACTTTTCATTTGTTTCCTTGTATCATTTTAGTAGGACATAGTAGGACGGTGTGTGAGATGAATAAAAAAGATGTAATTGGATTATTAGAAACGATTTCAATATATATGGAACTTAAAGGAGACAATCCTTTTAAAATTGCGGCTTTTAGAAAAGCGGCTATTGCACTTGAGCAAGATGAACGTCCAATAGAAGCTATTGAAGATGTTACAGCCTTACCTGGTGTTGGCAAAGGGACGGCAGCTGTAATTGATGAGTATATGAAAACTGGAAAATCGATGGTGCTTGAAGAATTAAAACAAGAAGTGCCACAAGGTTTAATCCCATTGTTAAAGCTCCCTAGTTTAGGTGGGAAAAAAATTGCAAAGCTATACAAAGAGCTAGGAATTGAGGATATTGAAGGGTTAAAGCAAGCGTGTGAGGAACAGAAAATTCAAGGCCTGGCAGGTTTTGGTGAGAGATCAGAACAGAAAATATTAGCAGCCATAAATGAAGTAGGAACAAGACCAGAACGGCTGCCAATTGCGTTTATGTTGCCAATTGCTCTTGATATAGAAGAACAGTTAAGCAAGATGGAATTTATTGAAGCCTTTTCTAGAGCAGGAAGCTTACGTAGGTTAAGAGAAACAATTAAGGATTTAGACTTTATTATTGCAACTAATCACCCATCAGCTGTCAAAGAGCAGTTACTACAAATTCATAGAGTGAAGGATGTCATTGCAGCAGGTGATACGAAGGTTTCGGTGCAGCTTGCCTTTGATTACGAGGTGTCAGTTGACTTCCGTCTCGTTGAGCCAAAAGCATTTGCAACCACTCTCCATCATTTTACCGGTTCAAAAGAGCATAATGTGAAAATGAGGCAGCTAGCAAAAGATAGAGGCTTAAAAATTAGTGAGTATGGTGTAGAATCAATAGAGACTGGGGAGGTTCATACATTTGCAACAGAAGAGGAATTCTTCATGCATTTTGGACTAAACTTTATTCCACCAGAAGTAAGAGAAGGTGAACGCGAAGTCGACATATACGAAGAAGAAATGAACTTACTTTCTTTAGATGACATTCAAGGGGACCTTCATATGCATTCCACATGGAGTGATGGGGCACACACAATTGAAGAGATGGCAGTAGCATGCATGAAGCGTGGGTATTCATATATGGCCATTACTGACCATTCTAAGTACTTAAGAGTGGCAAATGGACTAACAGTCGAGCAAATAAAAAGGCAAAAAGAAGAAATTAGTCGGATAAATGAAAAGTATAAAGACTTTAAGATCCTCTCTGGGATTGAAATGGATATTCTACCAGACGGTACGTTAGATTACGACGATTCTCTCTTAGAGGAAATGGATATCGTCATTGCTTCTATACACTCTAGTTTTTCGCAAAAACGTGATGTTATTATGGAGCGATTAAAGACAGCGCTTGTCAATCTTCATGTAGATATTATAGCACACCCGACAGGAAGGCTAATTGGAAGAAGAGAAGGATATGATGTTGATATAGATCTGTTAATTGAGCTTGCCAAGGAAACAGATACAGCTCTAGAACTAAACGCAAATCCACATCGACTTGATCTATCAAGTGAACATATTCGAAAAGCGAAGGATGCTGGAGTGAAGGTTGTCATTAACACGGATGCACACCAAGTAGCGAATTTATCGTACATGGAAATTGGAGTTTCAGCCGCTAGAAAAGCCTGGATTCAAAAAGAACATGTGATCAATGCTTGGGATATAGAGCAGTTACAGGCTTTTTTAAACCGTCATCATGTATAGCCCATAGAAGATTGAAAGGAGAACACCGAAATGTTAGAACGCACATTAAAGGTGCTTGAATATAACAAAGTGAAGGAGCAATTAAGTAAGCATGCCTCTTCCTCACTTGGTAAAGAAAAAGTAGAGAAATTAACTCCAACCACTTCATTTGATGAAGCGGTAGCTTGGCAAGATATGACAGATGAGGCTACAACAGTATTAAGACTAAAAGGGAATGTTCCATTAGGTGGAATTCATGATATACGCCCTTTTGCTAAACGAGCAAAAATAGGAAGTACATTAAGTCCCCATGAGCTCATTGATATATCCAGTACAATATATGCTAGTAGGCAAGTGAAGAAATTTATTGAGGATTTAGTGGAGGAAGAGCTTTCTATTCCACATCTTCAAAACTTTGCTAATAGCCTTATTCAATTAATAGAGCTAGAACGTAAAATTAATTTTTGTATAGGAGATAACGGAATTGTACTCGATGGGGCTAGCGAAAAGTTAAAAGGAATTCGTCAGCAGCTTAAAACCTATGAATCAAGAATTAGGGAAAAATTAGAAAACATAGTTCGTTCGACTTCCACTCAAAAAATGTTATCAGATGCAATCATAACAATTCGAAATGATCGGTATGTGATTCCTGTTAAACAAGAGTATAGAAGTGCTTTTGGGGGTATGGTTCATGATCAATCTGCCTCAGGTGCAACCTTGTTTATTGAACCACAGTCAGTTGTAGAACTAAATAACCAATTAAATGAGACGAAGTTAAAAGAAAAACAAGAAATAGAACGAATATTAATTGAGCTCTCGAAGGAAGTTGCATTTGAAGCAGATCACTTAATAAACAATGTAACGATATTAGCTGAGATTGATTTCATGTTTGCAAAAGGTAGCTATAGCCAAAAAATTAAAGGGTCTAAGCCAATATTAAATAACCAAGGCTATCTTAAGTTGTTAAAGGCAAGACACCCTTTAATTCCAAAGGATGAAGTAGTACCAAATGATATTGAGTTAGGAAAAGAGTTTACAAGTATCGTTATCACCGGTCCCAACACTGGAGGGAAAACAGTAACTCTTAAACTAGTTGGTTTATTTACTCTTATGGCCCAGTCTGGATTACAGATTCCAGCTCTTGACGGCTCAGAAATGGGTATGTTCCAAGCTGTTTATGCAGACATTGGAGACGAGCAATCGATTGAGCAAAGCTTAAGTACCTTCTCATCTCACATGGTCAATATCGTAGAGATCTTAAAAAATGTTGATGCTAACAGTTTAGTTCTTTTTGATGAACTTGGTGCTGGGACAGATCCACAAGAGGGAGCTGCGCTAGCGATTTCGATCTTAGATGATGTATATGGAAGAGGTGCTAGAGTCATTGCCACAACTCACTATCCTGAGTTAAAGGCATATGGTTACAATCGCGAAGGGGTTGTCAATGCCAGTGTTGAGTTTGATATTGAAACATTAAGCCCTACGTATAAACTTTTGCTTGGGGTTCCGGGAAGAAGTAATGCATTTGAAATCTCGAAACGCTTAGGTTTAAATCAACACGTCATTGAGCACGCAAGACTTCATATTAGCGCAGAAAGTAATCAAGTTGAAAATATGATTGCATCTCTAGAGGAAAATAGACGGAGAGCAGAGGCAGAATTAGAAGAGGCACATGAGTTACGTAAGGATGCAGAAAAGCTTCATAAGGAACTTCAAAGTCAGATAATCGAGTTTAATGAGAAACGCGATAAAATGTTTGAAAAAGCAGAGAAAAAGGCTGCCGATTCCATTGAAAAAGCCAAGGAAGAAGCCGAAGAAATCATTAAGCATCTCAGGAAAATGCAAAGAGAGCAATATGCGTCCATAAAAGATCACGAACTGATCGAAGCGAGGAAACGATTGCAAGATGCGTCTCCAGATCTTGTTAAAAATAGAAAAGATAAAAAGCAAACAGTTTCGAAAGCTCAAAAATTGCACCCAGGTGACGAGGTAAAGGTGCTGTCTCTTGATCAAAAAGCTCATCTCATCGAAAAAGTAAGTACAAATGAATGGCAAGTGCAAATTGGAATTATGAAAATGAAGGTCAATGAAAAGAACCTAGAGTATTTGAGTAGACCTAAACAAGTACAAACAAAACCACTGGCGACGGTTAGAGGAACAGATTCGCACGTGAAATTAGAGTTAGACTTACGCGGGGAAAGATATGAGGATGCGTTAATGCGAGTCGAAAAATATATAGACGATGCTCTTTTAGCAGGCTATCCTCGAGTTTCCATTATTCACGGAAAAGGTACCGGAGCACTAAGAAAAGGCGTTCAAGAATATGTGAAAAATCATCGTTCTGTTAAAAAAGTTCGTTATGGTGAAGCACCAGAGGGAGGAACAGGTGTCACAATTATTGAACTAAAATAAACAAGAGTATACCTGCCACTGGTTTTACCAGAAAAAGGAGAGAGAGAATCTTGAATGAATTTTGGGAAAATATTTATGTTCAATCAGCAGCAAATTACAGTGTTGTAGTATTGTGTGCAATTCTTTTTCTAACGGTTTTTGAATTAGTAACAAAGTACAAAAATTGGGAGCAAATACAAAATGGTAATTTGGCTGTTGCTATGGCAACAGGCGGGAAAATATTTGGTATCGCTAATATTTTCCGGTACTCGATTGAAGACCATGATACATTATTAATGATGATCGGATGGGGGTTCTTTGGTTTTTTACTATTGCTGATCGGGTATTTCATTTTTGAATTTTTAACACCTTCCTTTAAGATTGACGATGAAATCGAAAAAGACAACCGCGCTGTAGGATTTATTTCAATGATGATTTCAATTGGTTTATCCTTTGTAATTGGTGCTGGAATTGTTGGATAGTGAAATTAGGCTTAAGGAGAGATGGGATTGGAGACCTTAGCTAAAGTACTATTGGGACTTTGCGGACTATTCTTGTTAATAGGGATTATCTATATGTTTTTCTTTGCATAGGGTTGGCATTAGCCAACCCTTATTGTTTTTTACTTACACAAAAGATAAATGAGTATTTTTGAACAGGATGTTTCTCTAGAAAAAGTTTGACCCTTAGTCCATCCTCCCTAGTACTTATACTGTAAGATATAGGAATTGTGGGCTATTGGGTCCGTCAGGATGATTCAAAATCTTTCCGTTTTTTCTATATTCGAAAAATAAAATGACTCTCATGCGTTAGTGTGATTACTATGGGAGTTAATTCCATAGTTTAGAGGACAAACTGTCTAAAGAAAAAATCTAAATTTTCTAAATTTATATTAATTGTCATACAAAAGGTTGTGTACTATAATAAAGTTAAGAAAATTGAATTTATTCTAAAAAAGGAGGCTGGACGGATGAGTAAGCCATGGCTAAAACATTATCCTCCTGAAATCCCGCATACAATCTCTATTGACAACAAAGCTGTTCACCATTACCTACAGGAATCGGCATCAAAGTACCCAAAAAAGAAAGCGCTTTATTTTTTAGGAAAGGAAATGACATTTTCAGAGCTATACGAGCAATCCCTACAATTTGCTAACTACTTACTTCAGCTTGGATTAAAAAAAGGCGATCGTGTCTCCATTATGCTACCAAACTGTCCACAAGGAGTAATTGGTTACTATGGAACGTTGATGGCAGGCGGTATTGTTGTTCAAACAAATCCACTCTACATGGAGCGGGAGCTTGAGTATCAACTAAAAGATTCAGGCGCAAAATTTATCCTATGCTTAGATCTACTCTATCCAAAAGTTAGGAAGGTGAAGTCGGTAACTGAACTAGAGCATATTATTGTAACGGGCATCAAAGATTATTTACCATTTCCCAAGAACCTAATATATCCATTTGTTCAAAAGAAACAGCACGGAATTGTAGTAAATGTGGAGCATAAAGGTAATAATCATCAATTTTCTTCCATAATGAAAACAACTGAAGCAAAACCAGTAAACATCGAAGTGTCTCCAAGTGAAGATCTTGCTCTCTTACAATACACGGGCGGTACTACAGGTTTTCCAAAGGGAGTTATGCTTACTCATGAAAATCTAGTTTCAAATGCAAATATGTGTGTAAGCTGGATGTATAAATTAAAAAGTGGTGAAGAAAAGGTATTGGGAATCCTGCCATTTTTCCACGTATATGGTTTAACAACGGTGCTAAATATTTCAGTTATGCAAGGAAATGAAATGATATTATTGCCAAAGTTTGATGCTGAAACAACATTAAAAACCATACAAAAGAAAAAACCAACCCTATTTCCTGGTGCACCAACCATTTATATTGCCTTACTTAATCATCCTGACATAACAAAATATGACCTTTCCTCCATTGATTCTTGTATTAGTGGATCAGCACCACTTCCTGTTGAGGTTCAAGAGAAGTTCGAGAAGGTAACAGGAGGTAAGCTAGTAGAAGGATATGGTCTTACGGAAACATCACCTGTTACACACGCAAATTATTTATGGGAAAAGAGGGTTTTAGGTAGTATTGGTGTTCCATGGCCCAATACGGATGCAAAAATTATTTCGCCAGAAACAGGTGAGGAAGCAAGTATTAAGGAAATAGGAGAGCTTGTCATTAAAGGACCACAAGTCATGAAAGGGTATTGGAACAAACCAGAGGAAACAGAAGCTGTCTTAAAAGATGGCTGGTTGTTAACTGGAGACTTAGGCTATATGGATGAGGAAGGTTATTTCTATATAGTTGATCGAAAGAAAGATATGATTATAGCCGGAGGTTATAATATTTACCCTAGAGAAATTGAAGAGGTTCTATATGAGAATGAAAAAATACAAGAGGCTGTTGTAGCTGGAATACCAGACCCATATCGTGGTGAAACAGTAAAGGCATATATTGTATTAAAAGAAGGAGTTACATGTACGGAGGAAGAATTAGATGAGTTTGCAAGAAAACATTTATCTGCTTATAAGGTTCCAAGAGTGTATGAGTTTAGAAAAGAGCTGCCAAAGACAGCTGTTGGAAAAATATTAAGAAGGTCACTTGTAGAAGAAGAAAAAGAAAAGCTATCAAAAGTAAATTAATTCTTATGGGAACACATTGGTGTTCCCTCCTTCATTTTAAACAAAGAATAGGACTCTATCTTGACAGTAAAGGAAACGTCGATTAGAATGAGAATATGAATGAATAGTCATTCATTTCTGCTTGAATCCTATCTTTGACTATTAAAAGGGGAAAGCTAAAGTGAAAAAAAATAAACCGAAATATAAACAAATTATTGATGCAGCAGTTATTGTAATTGCTGAAAATGGCTATCATTCAGCACAAGTATCAAAGATAGCTAAAACGGCTGGAGTAGCGGATGGAACGATCTACTTGTATTTTAAAAATAAAGAAGACATCCTCGTTTCAGTCTTTGAAGAAAAGATGGGAATCTTTGTTGAAAACTTAGAAAAACAGATAACAGGTATTTCTTATGCGGAGAAAAAATTATATACTTTAGTAGACATGCACTTTAAACATTTGGCTTCCGACTTTCATCTTGCCATTGTTACACAGCTTGAATTACGCCAATCTAATAAGGAATTACGACTACGAATTAACGCAGTACTAAAAGGGTACCTTGCTATTATCGATCATATCGTAAAAACCGGAATGGAAACGAGCGAATTTAGAAAAGATTTAGATGTAAGGCTGGCAAGACAGATGATTTTTGGAACAATTGATGAAACCGTGACAAGTTGGGTCATGAATGATCAAAAGTATGATCTTATCCAACTAGTTAAACCAGTGCATCAGCTTCTTATTAACGGTTGTGGGTACACAAAGGCTTAAGAAAAAAGGATGTACAACAATGCTAAGGGGGAGAATTATGGAATTTTTCAAAGTCGAAGTAAGGGAATCAGTCGGAATCATAACCTTAAACAGACCTCCTGCTAATGCTTTATCATCTAATGTTTTGAAAGAGCTTACAAACGTACTTGATAGCTTGGAACAAAATGAAGATGTTAGAGTGCTCTTATTACATGGTGAAGGTCGCTTTTTCTCAGCAGGTGCTGATATTAAGGAATTTACAACAGTACCGAGCGGAGAAGAGTTTGAAAAGCTATCTACATACGGGCAGGACCTATTCGAACGTATGGAGACATTTTCAAAACCGATTATAGCATCTATTCATGGCGCTGCTCTAGGTGGTGGTTTAGAGCTTGCTATGGGGTGTCACATCCGCCTAGTCTCTGAGACTGCAAAACTAGGTTTGCCAGAATTACAATTAGGTTTAATACCTGGATTTGCTGGAACGCAAAGATTAACACGCTTTGTCGGTGCTGCAAAAGCTGCTGAAATGTTATTAACAAGTGACCCAATTTCTGGAACAGAGGCTGTGCAAGTAGGATTAGCAAACAAATCCTTTCCAGAGGAACAGTTGTTTGAAGAATCTTTAAAACTAGCAAATAAAATTGCTCAGAAGAGTCCTGTTTCTATGAAAGCAACTCTTGAATTACTTAATTACGCGAAGACGGGTAGCTTTTATGAAGGTGTTAAAAGAGAGGCTCGATTATTTGGAGAAGTATTTACCTCAAAGGATGGTAAAGAAGGTATTAACGCATTTATTGAAAAGCGTCTGCCTAACTTTGTAGGTAAGTAATTCATTTTTTTAAATGAAATTATCAGAATCCTTAAAATGATGAAAATCCATAAAAATTTTGCAAAATTCTTAGGAGGGAATACGATGAACATTTATGTAATTATGAAAAGAACGTTTGACACAGAAGAGAAAATCTCCATATCTAACGGTAAAATTGCTGAAGACGGTGCAGAGTTTATTATCAATCCTTATGATGAATATGCAATTGAGGAAGCGATCCAATTACGTGATGCAAACGATGGTGAAGTTACGGTTGTAACGGTTGGAGGAGAAGATTCCGAGAAAGAACTTAGAACCGCTCTTGCAATGGGCGCAGATAAAGCTGTATTAATTAATGTTGAAGATGATCTTGATAATGGTGACCAATTCTCTACAGCTACAATTTTAGCGAAATTCTTCGAAGATAAAGAGGTAGATATTATCCTAGGTGGTAATGTGGCAATTGACGGTGGATCAGGTCAAGTTGGACCACGCTTAGCTGAATTACTAAACATTCCTTACGTTACAACCATTACCAAGCTTGAAGTTAGCGGAACAAATGTAACGATAGAACGTGATGTTGAAGGAGACTCTGAAGTTATTGAAACTTCATTACCAGTATTAGTAACTGCTCAACAAGGGCTTAATGAGCCACGCTATCCTTCTTTACCAGGGATCATGAAAGCAAAGAAAAAGCCGCTTGAGGAATTAGAATTAGATGATCTAGATCTTGAAGAAGATGATGTAGAAGCGAAGACAAAGACGATCGAAATTTACCTTCCTCCAAAGAAGGAAGCGGGTAAGATTTTAGAAGGTGAATTACAAGACCAAGTAAAAGAACTTGTTTCTTTATTACACACAGAAGCTAAAGTAGTTTAAGACACGATAACTATATGAACAAACAAGATCAAGGAGGTAGTTTAAAATGGCTAGAAAAGTTCTTGTATTAGGGGAAGTACGTGACGGTGGTTTACGTAATGTATCGTTTGAAGCGCTATCAGCTGCAACTACAATCTCAGAAGGTGGAGAAGTTGTTGCCCTTTTAGTTGGGGATCAAGTAAGTGACTTAGCGAACAAACTATTTGCTTATGGTGCTGACCGTGTATTAGTAGTGGAAGATGAAAAATTAAAGGATTATACACCAGATGGTTTCTCACAAGCGGTTATGGCTGCAATCAATGCTGAAAGCCCTGAGGGTATTGTGTTTGGTCACACTGCATTAGGGAAGGATCTTTCACCTAAAATCGCTAGTAAGTTAAATTCTGGTCTTATTTCAGATGCAACTGCAGTTGAAATTACAGGTGGTAACGTTGTATTCACTCGCCCTATTTACTCTGGTAAGGCATTTGAGAAGAAAATCGTAACGGATGGAACTATTTTTGCGACAGTCCGTCCTAACAACATTGTTCCTTTAACAGAAGATACGTCTCGCACAGGTGATGTATCGACATTAACAGTAGAAATTAAAGATCTACGTACAATCGTTAAGGAAATCGTTCGCAAAACAACTGAAGGTGTAGACCTTTCTGAAGCGAAGGTTGTCATTGCAGGTGGCCGTGGTGTGAAAAGTGAAGATGGATTCTCACCATTAAAAGAGCTTGCTGATGTATTAGGCGGGGCAGTAGGAGCTTCTCGTGGTGCGTGTGATGCGGAATATTGCGACTACTCACTTCAAATCGGTCAAACAGGGAAGGTTGTTACTCCAGATCTATATATTGCTTGCGGTATCTCTGGAGCTATTCAGCATCTAGCAGGTATGTCAAACTCTAAAGTAATCGTTGCTATTAATAAAGATCCAGAGGCGAACATATTTAAAGTAGCAGATTACGGAATTGTTGGCGACTTATTTGAAGTTGTTCCATTACTGACTGAAGAATTTAAAAAACTTAAAGTGAATGCATAATAAATTTAAATGAGCCTTTTTCTGGCTCATTTTTTTTGTTTCAAAGGGGTAGATTATACTTGAGCAGAAAATTAGCAAGTCAGATTCTATAATGGTATACTTTGGGTATAAATTAGTAGCATATTGGGAGGATTATAAAATGGCAATATCTAATGTAACTGATCAAAACTTCACTTCTGAAACTAGTGAAGGTCTTGTACTTGCAGACTTTTGGGCACCATGGTGCGGACCTTGTAAAATGATTGCTCCAGTTTTAGAGGAGCTTGATAGTGAAATGGGCGATAAGGTGAAAATTGTAAAAGTTGATGTGGATCAAAACCAAGAAACAGCAGGAAAATACGGGGTCATGAGTATACCTACATTACTTGTTATGAAAAATGGAGAAGTAGTTGACCAGGTTGTTGGTTTCCAACCGAAAGATGCTCTTGCTGAATTATTAGAAAAACACGTTTAATTAAAATTAGGTACCATTCATTCTAAATGGATGGTATTTTTTTATTTCTTGGGAAATGTTGTCGAACATTGTGGTGAATAGAGAGCGTTTTAATAAACTATTTCGATGCTGATAAAAAACTATTACCAGAGGATGAAATTGATAAATCATGGTACAATCAATATACCTTAGTGATGACAAAGAAAGCTATCCCCAAAATAGAACGTATAAATAGGGAGAGAGGAGGGGGGATATGAACAATCAGTTGAAGGAAAAGCTTGCAATTCTACCAGATCAACCGGGTTGTTATTTAATGAAGGATAGGCAAGGTACGATTATTTATATAGGTAAAGCAAAGGTATTAAAAAATAGAGTCCGATCATATTTTACAGGATCACATGATGGGAAAACATTACGTCTTGTTAGTGAAATTATTGATTTTGAGTATATTGTAACTTCCTCGGATATAGAAGCATTAGTCTTAGAAATAAATCTAATTAAAAAGCATAATCCCAAGTACAATATCAACTTAAAAGATGATAAAACCTACCCATTTATCAAAATCACCAGTGAAAAACATCCACGATTAATCATAACTAGACAAGTTAAAAAAGATAAAGGGAGATATTTCGGACCATTTCCAAACGTTTTTTCAGCAAATGAGACGAAGAAACTTTTGGATCGAATCTATCCTCTTAGAAAGTGCTCCACTCTCCCTGACCGCGTTTGTTTATACTATCATATCGGGCAATGTCTTGCTCCTTGTGTCCAAGAAGTGAGTGATGAACAGAATAAGGGAATGGTTGATGAGATTATTCGTTTCTTAAATGGCGGATACAAGGATATTAAGACAGAACTATCTGAAAAGATGTATAAAGCCTCAGAAGAGATGGATTTTGAAAAAGCAAAAGAGTATCGTGATCAAATAGCACATATAGAAGCAACGATGGAAAAACAAAAGATGATGATGACAGATTTTGTGGACAGGGATGTTTTCGGTTTTTCCTATAATAAGGGTTGGATGTGTGTGCAAGTTTTCTTTATTAGACAAGGCAAGCTGATTGAAAGGGATGTTTCTATGTTCCCTATCTATGCCGATCCACATGAAGAGTTCCTTACGTACTTAGGACAGTTCTATCAGGAAAGTCATCATTTTAAGCCAAAGGAGATTCTATTACCTGATGGTATTGACCTAGAATTAGCCGAACAATTACTTGAAGTGACAATTCATCAGCCGAAAAAAGGGAAGAAAAAAGACTTAGTAGCACTAGCGAGTAAAAATGCTTATATTGCTTTGAATGAGAAATTCTCTCTCATTGAAAGAGATGAAGAAAGAACAATTAAGGCTGTAGAAAATTTGGGCAACCAAATGAACATTCATACTCCTTACCGAATTGAAGCATTTGATAATTCAAATATACAAGGGACAAATCCTGTATCCGCCATGGTTGTATTTATAGACGGGAAGCCTGATAAGAAGGAATACCGAAAATATAAAATTAAGAGTGTAGAAGGCCCTGATGATTATGCATCCATGCGAGAGGTTGTTAGAAGAAGATATACGAGAATATTAAAGGATCATTTACCATTACCTGATTTGATTATTATTGATGGTGGAAAGGGCCATTTAGCTGCGGCGCAAGACGTGTTAGAAAATGAACTAGGGCTAACGATTCCAATCGCAGGACTAGTTAAAGATGAAAAGCACAGAACATCGGAATTGTTAATTGGTAGCCCTCCAAAAATAATTGAATTAGAAAGGAATAGCCAGGAATTCTATCTTCTTCAGAGAATACAAGATGAGGTTCACCGCTTTGCTATTAGTTTTCATAGACAGCTTAGAAGTAAAAGTGTTTTCCAGTCGATTCTTGATGATATACCAGGTATTGGTGAAAAGAGAAAAAAACAGCTACTAAAAGCATTTGGTTCAGTTAAAAAAATGAAGGATGCTTCACTTGATGAGTTTATTGAGGCTGGTTTACCAAAGACTACGGCCGAGCTACTCTATTCAAAATTATTAGAAGAGTAAGAAGGAAGTTGTCAATATATCATTTTTTTGATAGAATGGACTATAATTTCATATACACTTCATAAATACTGAAGTGAAGGTAGAGGTGCGAACTTCAAAAGTATGTAATCTAAAGAGGAATGAGCTCTAATGATGGTTACAAAAAGGGGAGCTGTCGCCGAAGCGAACGAAATCTCATCATTTCATTTGCTGGTTTTGCATTGAATAAATGTAGGACTGTCAAACAGGTAATCTGTTTGGAGAGCTATCTCACACTGGGCGGCGTTATTCGATTACACGTTCTAGCAATGAGAGCTCTCTCATTGCTTTTTTTATTTGTTTTTTAGATTTTTTATTCTAAAAACTATGGGAATAGGATAAACGCTTCGTTAGAGTGTATGAGCGCAACCATTGTATTTCTAAATAATAAAAGCAAGTAGTAGGGAAAATAAGTAATAGAAGTAAAAGGTAAAGGGTGGAATACTGTGGCTATTATTGTACAAAAATTTGGCGGAACCTCAGTTGGTTCTATTGAAAGAATTCAAAATGTAGCAAACCGAGTGATAGAGACGATTTCTAATGGAAATCAAGTTGTAGTCGTAGTTTCTGCAATGGGAAAATCAACGGATGAACTTGTAAACCTTGCTAATCAACTGTCGAAAAATCCAAGTAAGCGAGAAATGGATATGCTATTAACAACTGGAGAGCAAGTGACAATTTCATTACTTTCTATTGCTCTGCAGTCCAAGGGATTTGATGCCGTCTCACTTACAGGCTGGCAAGCTGGAATTGAAACGGAGCCTATTCATGGAAATGCCAGAATAAAGGCTATTGAGACAGAGAATATCTCAAGACTGCTAAATGAGGGGAAAATTGTCATTGTTGCAGGGTTTCAGGGGATTACGGAAGATAGAGAAATTACTACTTTAGGTAGAGGTGGATCAGATACAACAGCAGTAGCTCTTGCTGCAGCCTTAAAAGCGGAGAAGTGTGATATTTTTACCGATGTAACAGGTGTATATACAACTGATCCACGTTATGTAAAAGAGGCTAGAAAACTGCATTCTGTTTCATATGATGAGATGTTAGAGCTAGCTAACTTAGGAGCAGGTGTGTTACATCCAAGAGCAGTTGAATTCGCCAAAAACTATTCTGTAGCACTAGAGGTACGCTCAAGTATGGAATTTGAAGCAGGGACAAGAATTGAGGAGGAAGTATCGGTGGAGAATAATTTAGTCGTAAGAGGTATTGCATTTGAAAAAGAAGTAACAAGAGTGACCGTTGTAGGTCTTCCAAACGGATTAAATACACTATCAACGATCTTTACAACTTTAGCCAAAAATGGAATCAATGTAGATATCATTATTCAAAGTATGACTAATCAAGATGTTACAAACATTTCTTTTTCAATTAAATCATCAGACTTAGAAGAAACACTTATGGCTCTTGACCTAAACCAGTCTGTTCTTAACTTCCAGTCCATTGAGCATGAAAGTGGTTTAGCAAAGGTGTCAATCGTTGGATCAGGAATGATTTCAAATCCAGGTGTGGCAGCTGAAATGTTTGATGTATTAGCAAGTAATGATATTCAAGTAAAGATGGTTAGTACATCAGAAATAAAAGTTTCGACAGTAGTTGAAGAAGCTAAGATGGTTAAAGCAGTGGATGCTTTGCATACTGCATTTGAATTAGGGAGCGAAGTAGAGCAAACTGTATAAAGAGGTAAAGGTCTGATGTTAACAGACCTTTTTTTGAATAATTAAGATAATATAAAAGTTTTTAAGGAAGAGAATGGGAAAGTGTCTTGGAATCTAGCTCCAGCACCCAGCCAAGATGAAATCGCGACGATCTTTGCCATTTCATCCTACTCGAGGAGAAAGAAAAATCACTTTTTCCTTGGTCAAATAACCTGTCATGAATAAAAGGGAAAACCACCCTTTTTTTCATGACAGAACATTTGCACCTTCTTAGGCTAAACGGGGCGCCCTGAGCCTTTTGTTCTGAATTATTCAATGGAATCCTTATGATCCCATTTTACAGTAATAAATACTTTGTTGGATCGTTTCTTTTGATCTTCATATGCCTCAGCAATTACGTTCTTCATTTGTTCATATTGTTGGGCGAGAAATCCACTTTCAAGTTGATAGCTAGCAGGCTTTCGAGATTTATTTCTTGCAGCAATAAACTCACTTGTTAATTCAAATTCTAAGTGATTCTTTTTTTCTGAAACAACGGAAAGCGTGCCCCATCCCATTTGCTCGAAAAATTGAATAATTTCTTCGCCCTTCGAAAGAGGGTATTTTCTAGCAAGGTTTTTCCCACTCCAATATAATATGGCTGGAAGTTCCTTTCCTAATATTTCTGGTAACAGAATCCCTCTTAACAGTTCGTATGACATACCGGATGTATGTAGGTTCTCAAAGTGAGATAATTGTTCATGAATGGAAGGTTGGTTCATTGTAACTCCTCCTTATAGATACTCAAACGTTTTAAAATTGTATTTAGTATAGCACTATATATATTACATAATATGGAGCATTAATCAATTATTTCAACTATAAGTTCAATTGTTTGGGTGATAAAATTTAGTACAAGATTGTCCTATCATGAAATTATTTTGTTTAAACAACACCTAAATTATTGTATACGTTTTCTTGACGCACTATGTGGTTGGGAGTAAAATGAACATGTCGCATTCTATCGAAAAGAATGATTTATGCTGCTATTTTATTATTTTAGAGAAGTAATTTTGTTTCAACAATCAAGGGGGGTAAAACATGGCAGGAAATCGTGAATTTATTAATCGCAGATTGCATTCACTACTTGGTGTGATTCCAGTTGGTATTTTCTTAATTCAGCACTTAGTAGTCAATCACTTTGCAACTCAAGGCGCAGAAGCGTTCAACAAAGCTGCGCACTTTATGGAGAGCTTACCATTTAGATATGTACTAGAGGCTCTTATCATCTTTATACCAATTCTTTATCATGCAATTTATGGACTTTATATTGCATTTACTGCAAAAAATAACGTTAGCAATTATGGATTTTTCCGAAACTGGATGTTCTTATTACAACGTATTTCTGGTGTAGTTACATTAATTTTTATCTCATGGCATGTATGGGAAACAAGAATTGCAGCTGCTTTTGGAGCAGAAGTAAATTATGACATGATGGAAGCTATTTTAAGCAATCCACTTATGCTAGTTTTCTATATTGTAGGGGTTATTTCAACTATTTTCCACTTTGCAAATGGACTTTGGTCATTCTTTGTAAGCTGGGGTATTACGGTTACACCTCGTTCTCAAGTGATTTTAACATATGTCACTCTTGGAATTTTCGTGGCTCTATCATTTGTAGGACTTCGTGCGATATTTGCATTCATTGATCCTACATTAGCAAATATCTAATAGACCATTATTAATGGACAGATCAATATATTACAAAAATATCTTTTTAGATGAACATTCTAAAAAGACCCTATAGAAGGAAGTGAATTTGAAAATGAGTAAAGGCAAAATTATAGTTGTCGGTGGTGGACTTGCTGGTCTTATGGCAACTATTAAAGCTGCAGAAGCTGGCGTTTCAGTAGATTTATTTTCACTTGTTCCTGTAAAACGTTCACACTCAGTTTGTGCACAAGGTGGAATAAACGGTGCGGTAAACACAAAAGGTGAAGGCGATTCCCCATGGGAACACTTTGATGATACGGTATATGGTGGAGATTTCTTAGCGAACCAACCACCTGTAAAAGCAATGACAGAGGCAGCACCTGGAATTATCCATTTAATGGACCGTATGGGTGTTATGTTTAACCGTACACCAGAGGGACTTCTTGACTTCCGTCGTTTTGGTGGTACACAGCATCACCGTACTGCATTTGCTGGTGCAACAACAGGACAACAGTTACTATATGCACTTGATGAACAAGTACGTCGTTATGAAGTGGCAGGTTTAGTTCAGAAGTATGAAGGCTGGGAATTTTTAGGTTCTGTTCTGGATGATGAGGGAACCTGTCGTGGGGTTGTTGCTCAAAACCTTACATCTATGGAAATTAAATCATTCCCTGGTGATGCTGTTATTATGGCGACCGGTGGCCCAGGAATAATCTTTGGAAAGAGTACTAACTCAGTAATTAATACCGGATCTGCTGCAGCAATTGTTTATAGACAAGGTGCATATTATGCAAATGGAGAATTTATTCAAATTCACCCAACAGCAATTCCTGGTGATGATAAACTTCGTTTAATGAGTGAGTCTGCTCGTGGTGAAGGTGGACGTGTATGGACTTACAAAGATGGTAAGCCATGGTACTTCTTAGAAGAAAAGTACCCAGCATATGGAAACTTAGTACCACGTGATATTGCAACTCGTGAGATCTTCGATGTATGTGTAGAGCAGAAGCTTGGTATTAATGGTGAAAACATGGTGTACTTAGATCTTTCACATAAAGATCCAAAGGAACTTGATATTAAGCTTGGTGGAATTATTGAGATTTATGAAAAGTTCATGGGTGATGATCCACGTAAAGTACCTATGAAAATATTCCCTGCTGTTCACTATTCGATGGGTGGACTATGGGTAGATTATGATCAAATGACAAACATTCCTGGTTTATTTGCTGCTGGTGAGTGCGATTATTCTATGCACGGTGCAAACCGTTTAGGAGCGAACTCGTTACTTTCTGCTATATATGGTGGGATGGTTGCAGGACCTAAAGCAGTTGAATACATGAAGGGTCTTAAGAAGACTGCAGATGATATTGATTCTTCTGTATTTGATCGTTACGTAAAGCAAGAAGAAGAAAGAATCCAAAACATTATGTCTATGGATGGAAAAGAAAATGCTTATGTCCTTCATAAAGAGCTTGGTGAGTGGATGACTGACAATGTAACCGTTGTACGTACAAACGACAAGCTTCAAAAGACAGATGAGAAGATTCAAGAGCTTCAAGAAAGATTTAAAAACATTAATATTAATGATACTGCAAAATGGAGTAACCAAGGTGCTTCATTTACTCGTCAGCTTGAAAATATGTTACATTTAGCACGTGTTATCACAATCGGTGCATTAAACCGTAATGAAAGCCGTGGGGCTCACTATAAACCGGAATTCCCTGAGCGTAATGATGAGGAATTCTTAAAGACTACAATGGCTAAATTTACAGACGATGCCCCTAAGTTCCACTATGAGGATGTTGATACGTCTTTAATTGCGCCACGTAAGCGTGACTACTCAAAGAAAAAAGAGGGGGATAAATAACAATGAGCGAAAAGAAAAAAATCCGTTTCATTATTAGCCGTCAGGATAGTCCTGAATCCGCCCCTTACAAACAAGAGTTTGAACTAGATTATCGTCCAAACATGAACGTAATCTCAGCTCTTATGGAGATTCGTCGTAACCCTGTTGATGTAAATGGTAATGAAACATCACCAATTGCTTGGGACATGAACTGTCTTGAAGAGGTGTGCGGTGCATGTTCGATGGTTATTAATGGAAAGCCAAGACAGTCCTGTACTGCTCTTGTAGATCAGTTAGAGCAACCTATTCGCCTAGAGCCAATGAAGACGTTCCCAGTTGTTCGTGACCTACAAGTTGATAGAAGCCGTATGTTTGACTCACTTAAGAAAGTGAAAGCATGGATTCCTATTGATGGAACATATGATTTAGGTCCTGGACCACGTATGCCTGAAAAGAAGCGTCAATGGGCCTATGAATTATCTAAATGTATGACATGTGGTGTATGCTTAGAAGCGTGTCCAAATGTTAACAGTAATTCTGATTTTATTGGACCTGCTCCGCTTTCACAAGTTCGTCTATTTAATGCACATCCAACAGGAGCTATGAATAAATCTGATCGTTTAGAAGCAATTATGGGTGACGGTGGACTTGCGAATTGTGGTAACTCACAAAACTGCGTACAATCTTGTCCAAAAGGAATTCCATTAACAACTTCAATCGCAGCATTAAACCGAGATACTACGGTTCAAATGTTCAGAAACTTCTTTGGTAGTGACGAAGTTTAATTTATATCATCAAAAAAATTTTAAAACCTCTTCATGCTGATCATGAAGGGGTTTTTTACCTATATTTATGGTACAGGTCATCTATTTCATCAGCAAAGAATTCCAAAATAGGAGGAGTTAATGTGAAAAAAGCGTCTTACATAGAAGATATTCATAAATGGGAAACAGGATTTTCTTATTCATATCCTATAAAAGTAAGGTTTTGTGAAACAGATATGTTCGGACATGTAAACAATACAACCATTTTTACATATTTTGAAGAAGCGAGAATCGAATTTTTTAAATCAATAGGGCTTATGCAAGAATGGATGAATGGAAATAGCGAGCTGATCCCAGTTGTTGCCGATTTACAATGTGATTATCTTGCGCAAACATTTTTTGATGAAACATTACTTGTATTTGTAAAGATTCAAAAAATAGGAAGATCCTCTCTAGACTTACATTATATGTGTAAAAAAGAAAATGGAATTGTTGCATTTACTGGTAGGGGTACAATTGTGCAAATTAATAAAAAGACTGGTAAGGCATGTGAGTGGAATGAGAAATGGGTAGCGCAATTCAAACAACACATGCTACAAAAGTCAGATGAAGAAATCCTCCAAAAATATTAGTAGTGGACGAATCAGAATATGTAACAGCAACCATCAAAGTCACATAGTATATGTTGACTAAATATATACCCATCCGATTAAACAGCTCGCACCTTAGCAAGGAGGGTACAACAATTGAAGGAGAAAGACTTTCAACCAAAGCCATTGCTCACAAAACGAGAAAGAGAAGTATTCGAGCTGTTAGTTCAAGATAAAACAACGAAGGAAATTGCAGGAGAGTTGTTTATAAGTGAGAAGACGGTTCGAAATCATATTTCCAATGCTATGCAAAAGCTTGGAGTAAAGGGGCGTTCACAAGCGGTTGTAGAGCTCCTTCGTATGGGGGAACTAGAGCTTTAGTATGTTGCCGGTTTTTTCTAATAAGAAAAAGCCGGCTTTCTACATACTGTTACGTTCAATGGAAAAAATGATGCTTTTATAGCTTTTTCTTGAAATTTCGCCAAAAAAGATAGAAAATAAAACTAATATACACTTACTACTTACTTATTCTAAATTGACAGGGGGAGTGTGTTGTGACCCAATACAATCAACAAATAGATATTGATATGGTCGTAGCTGAATCCGAGAAATCGTTAAGATATATTGCTGGTATTATTAAACAAAAAGGTAGAGAGATATTAAATCAATATACGATTACCCCGCCCCAATTCGTCGCTTTGCAGTGGCTATTAGAGAATGGGGATATGACAATAGGCGAACTGTCTAATAAAATGTTTTTAGCGTGTAGCACGACTACCGACTTAATTGATCGAATGGAAAAAAGCGAGCTAGTTGTACGTGTGAAGGATGAAAATGATCGAAGAGTCGTCAGAATTCACCTTTTAGACGAGGGGGCACGTATCATTGAGGAGGTAATTCAAAAACGTCAAAATTATTTAGCTCAAGTATTAAGTACGTTTTCTACCGAGGAGGTTTCTTCTTTAGAAAAGCTGTTAAGCAAGCTACATCAAGAAATGAAAACAGAATGAGGCGATTATTTGAATAGACCAATAGGTGTCATTGATTCAGGTGTAGGTGGATTAACTGTTGCAAAGGAAATAATGCGACAATTGCCAAAAGAGCAAATCATTTACTTAGGTGATACCTCGAGATGCCCATACGGTCCTAGACCTCAAGATGAGGTAAAGAAATTCACATGGGAAATGACGAATTATTTAGAGAAATATGAAATCAAAATGCTAGTAATTGCTTGTAATACGGCAACTGCTGCTGTTCTTGAAGAGGTTCAGAATAGTTTATCCATTCCAGTAGTAGGGGTTGTACATCCAGGTGCAAGGTCTGCAGTAAAAGTAACAAGAAATAAGAGGATTGGAGTTATCGGGACGGCTGGAACTATTAAGAGTCGTGCATATGAAATCGCACTGAACTCTATTAGTGATGAAATAGCTGTTGAGAGTCTTGCCTGTCCAAACCTTGTGCCAATTGTGGAATCGGGAGATTTTGAATCCGAAGAAGCTCTGGACGTAGTATTGGAAGAGCTACGGCCACTTTTAGAAAGTAGTATGGATACGCTTATACTTGGATGTACTCATTATCCATTATTATCTCCCCTAATAAAGAGAGTATTAGGCTCGAAAGTAACGTTAATCAGTTCTGGGGATGAAACAGCAAGGGAAGTAAGTACGATTCTCTATCATAACCAGCTCCTTAATAGATCTGCTAAAAAGACTCATCAATTTTTAACAACAGGTCCGAAAGAGGCTTTTCAAAAAGTAGCTAGTAAGCTGTTTCAACAAAATATAGACAAAATACAAGTAATACAATTAACGTGATGGATATTTTTTAGTTAGGAAAGTAAAGGTTTCTGGTGTTTAGTTTATACAATGTTACCGCTAAATCCAGCCGGCTCCAGCGCTCAGCCAAGATGAAATGGCGACGATCTTTGCCATTTCATCCTACTCGAGGGAATAAGAAAAAATCACTTTTTCCTTGGTCAAATAACCTGTCATGAATAATAGGGAAAACCACCCTTTTTTCATGACAGGTTATTTGCTGTGCCTTAGGCTAAACGGGGTGCACTGAGCCTTTTGTTCTTATACTGCATTCTAATCCCTTAAGTTTTTTTAAAAAATATGTGACAAGCGGTCTAAATATTAAAAAAGCTCGTATATATAGTAGTACAAACTACCTTGGGAGGGAATTGGAATGTCTAAATTACCAAAAGCAAAAATAGTAACTTCAACCATGATTGCATCTTCTGTGCTGCTTTCTGGTTGTGGATTATTCGGGGGAGATCAAGCGATGCAAGAAATCGATCCTCCTCAAGATGTAACGTATGTAGAAGATGGGACAACGGTAACTGAAGAAAATTCAAATGTTCAGAATAATGATGAGGCGACGACAGAAACGGTTACAAGAGAAATTTACTTAATTGACTCCGATGGATATGTTGTTCCTCAAACCTTCGATTTACCTAAATCAGAGGGTGCAGCAAAGCAGGTACTTGAATACTTAGTAGATGGCGGGCCGATCAGTAACATGTTACCTGACGGATTTAGAGCGGTGCTTCCAGCAGATACACAGGTTCAAACAAATTTATTGGAAGATGGTACAATTGTCGCTGATTTTTCACAGGAATTCACAAACTATAAAGCTGAAGATGAAATGAGAATCCTACAAGCCATTACGTGGACACTCACACAATTTGATTCAGTGAAAAATGTTAAAATCAGAATTAATGGTCATGATCAAACCGTTATGCCTGTGAATAATACTCCAATCAATAATGAAGGTTTAAGTCGTGAGGATGGAATTAACCTTGATAACTCTGGGGTTGTTGATATGTTAGATAGTGAATTGGTAACCCTCTATTTCCTTTCGCAACAAGGAGATAATGTCTATTATGTGCCGGTTACGAGAAGAGTTGAAGAGATGGGGCAAGATAAGATTGTAACGGCAGTTAACGAGCTGATTGAAGGTCCAGGATTAATTTCTGGTTTGCTATCCGAGTTTAATCCAGAGGCAAAGTTAATTTCTGAACCTACCTATGAAGATGGTGTTGTTACATTAAACTTTAACGAATCAATCCTTGGAAATCTTGAAGGAACAGCTATCTCTAAGCATGTTCTCAATTCTATTGTATTTTCGTTAACCGACCAGCCTGGTGTTGAGAGTGTGGCAATCCAAGTTAATGGAAATAGTGAGCTCTTAACGGATTCAGGCGAATCTTTACTTGAACCAGTTTCAAGACCTTCTAGTGTTAACACAGGAGAGTTTTAAGATTTGCTAACTGTTGGCTATTAAGGAAAAAATAACATATACTTATAAAAGAGGTAGGCAAATTGCTACCTCTTTTTATTCGATTTTTGTACGTTTATTTGTCAGATGATGGCTATACTATGGAAGCGAATCCATGTTAAGGAGGGTTTTACGTGAGAGTTGATGGAAGAGAACGACACCAATTAAGAGAAGTACATATAGAAAAGGACTACATAAAACACCCAGAAGGATCTGTATTAATCACAGTAGGAGAAACAAAGGTTATTTGTACTGCTAGTATTGAAGACAAGGTACCTCCTTTTATGAGGAATGGGGGGAAAGGATGGATTACGGCTGAATATTCAATGTTACCAAGAGCAACTGAAACAAGAAATATAAGGGAATCTAGTAAAGGAAAAGTTACTGGACGTACAATGGAAATTCAACGTCTCATTGGACGAGCTTTAAGGTCTATCGTAGATTTAGAGAAGCTAGGTGAACGTACGATTTGGATTGATTGTGATGTTATTCAAGCGGATGGAGGTACTCGAACGGCTTCTATTACAGGTGCTTACGTTGCGTTAGTACTAGCATTATCGAAATTATGGGAGAAGAAGGTTCTGACAAGCTTACCAGTTTATGATTTCTTAGCTGCAACCTCGGTTGGTATTGACGAAGAACTTGGACCTATTTTAGATTTGAACTATATAGAGGATTCGAAGGCTAACGTAGATATGAATATTATCATGACTGGAAAAGGAGAATTTGTTGAATTGCAAGGTACTGGTGAAGAAGCGACATTCTCAAGAAAACAATTGAATGAACTGCTCGATCTTGGAGAGAAAGGCATACAAGAGTTAATCACCCTCCAACAGGAAACCCTTGGTGAACAAATTGCATCTATAATCCTGAATAACAAGTAAAGGATGAACTTTTTTGAAAAAAGTAATTGTGGCAACAAAAAACCGTGGCAAGGTACAGGATTTCAAACAGTTGTTTCAGAGGAAGGGTTATGAAGTAATTTCATTATTAGAAATTCCGAGTAGTCCAGATATTGATGAGACAGGAACAACATTTGTTCAAAATGCAATTCTGAAAGCGGAAGGAATATCTGACATCCTCCAAACAATGGTTATAGCAGATGATTCTGGCCTTTCAATAGATGCTTTAGGGGGAAAGCCAGGAATTTTTTCAGCTAGATATGCTGGTGACCATAAAAATGATGAAGATAACTTAAACAAAGTGCTTAAGGAGCTTCATGGAGTAAAGGAAGAAGATAGAACTGCCCGTTTTCATTGTGCCCTTGCCTTAGCTGTTCCTGGTCGAGATACCATTACGGTGGAAGGAACTTGTGAAGGATTTATTACAGAAGAGCCGATTGGAGATAACGGGTTCGGCTATGATCCAATCTTTTTCGTTAGGGAAAAAAACAAAACAATGGCTCAGCTAACAAAAGAAGAAAAAAATGAAATTAGTCATCGTGCAAATGCCTTAAGGAAGTTAGAAGAAACAATGAAGAACATAAGGTTAGGATATTAAATATGAAAGTTTTACTAATTAGTGATTCACATGGATTAGAGAACGAACTAAGGCAAGTTGCAGAGGCGTACACGGGTAAGGTTGATCTAATGATTCATTGTGGAGACTCTGAACTACCTGCTGTCCATGAGGTTTTAGAGAATTTTCTAGTTGTAAAAGGTAACTGTGATTTAGAGAACTTTCCCGAGGATCTTTTAGAGGAAGCTGGAGAGTTTAAGCTTTATGCAACACATGGGCATTTATATAATGTGAAAATGTCACTTGCAAATATTAGCTATCGTGCTGATGAGGTAGGGGCTAATATTGTATGTTTTGGACACTCTCATCTTGCTGGATCAGAATTGATTGACGGAATATTGATGATTAACCCTGGCAGTTTTCGATTACCAAGAGGCAGAAAGGAACGAACCTACTGCATACTTGAGCTAATTAATCGAAATGTGTCGGTAATTTTCTACGATCATGAGCATGAAAAAATAGAACAATTATGCTATACTTATACTCTGTAGAGGGGATTCTGTTCTCCTCTGCAAAAAAATATCAAAAGTTGTTGACTTTTGATTTTAATCTTGTTAAGATAATATCTGTCGCTGATAATTGATTTCTTAAATATCAGAGTGAAAATGCGGGTGTAGTTTAATGGTAAAACCTCAGCCTTCCAAGCTGATGTCGTGAGTTCGATTCTCATCACCCGCTCCAAAAAGTTTTATAGTAATTTGTCCCAGTAGCTCAGCTGGATAGAGCAACGCCCTTCTAAGGCGTCGGTCGGGAGTTCGAATCTCTCCTGGGACGCTAACTAAATCGGGTGCAATGCCCGTCAAATCAACCTTCTATATCGTTTAGTGAAACGGTCAGTATAACGGTCATGTAAGTAATTACACCGTATATCGACTTACACACTTTCGATATAGGAGGTTTTTTGTATGACCAAAAGAAAAGGAATATTTGAAGTAAATGTAGATGTGAGAAAGATTTTAGAAGGGAGTTCTACTACCTCTAAAGAAGCACCAAAGGCTATTAAGCAAACGAATGTATTAAGTAGGTCTATATTAATTTCAGATGCTCTTGATGTCATTACAAGGCAAATATAGCTACAAAATATTTGAATTTGGAGAATCATTTGTAATAGCAAAGAGATTTGAAGCAAACCAAATAAAATAACAGGTTAACTAAGAGGATATTATGATTAAGAAAACAGGAAATGAGTATAGTGATTTATTAGAACAAGAATTGTTAGAAGCAGGTGTGCCAATGCTGAATGGATTAGACGGTAAACCTATGAATCCGACTAATGTGTTAGTAAACCATTCAATTTCGGCTAAACCATTTATTAACATATTATTAAACTATGCTCAAAGGAAATAGAGTGGTGGAATGGAGAACAGCCTGGACTTCACCATTTATTTGGAAATGTTTTAAACCCTTTCCTCATTGCTCATATAGAAGCGGAAGAGAACATTGACCTTATACAAAGGTATTTGATATCTTAGAAAGAATGGCGAAGAGTACAGATGATGACATAGACAATGTCTTAGTAGTTACTATACTTGCACGAATAGGTGATGATTCAGAGGTTTTAAAGAAATCAATTAAATACATGGGTGCTATTACAAAGGACAAATCTTATGAATTTGAAAAGAATTTAGGAAGGACATTAAAACCATTTAAATAAATTAGAAGGTGCATAAATGGATGTTAAGACGATTGCAGAGGTATATAGACTAGGACTACTAATAAAGTTCTTTAACGTGGAAGAAGTTATCCAATGGATTGACAATATCATTGAGGAAAGGGATGTTAATGATATTCCTTCTGTCTTTTATGATATATCATTAGTAAAAGACAAAAAAAGAATGGTTGATTTGTTAGGGGAAATTGATGGAACGGTTGAAAAGAATAAGCCAACTAATATATTACTTAGCTTAATCTATGACAGTTGGGAAATAAAAAATGAAGATGAAACAATCAGTATGATGAATGATTTAGCTTATATCTCTTATGATTACATAGATAGCTTATTGTTCGGAACAATTGTGGCACTTGTAGACCAATATGAAGAAGCCAAAAATGGATATGGTAATCCTTCTTGTTCTGTGGAAACCATTTTAGGTTATGTATCGGAAGCTAAAGATTCAATAAAGGAATTTCTAGTTGATTATAGGCAATATATGAAGTTATGGAAGGATAAAGGGTAGTGTAGGAGACCACTTGAATGTATTGGGAGGTGGTCTTTTATAATATCGACATTTGTTTGTTAGTTCATTTTAAATTACATATCCTAATTGATAATGAAACATACTTCTTTTATAATGGGGATAAGCGATAACGGTCTAAGTTCGACAAATGACCGTTATACATGAACGTGAACGAATAGCGATATATAAGGCAGCTCAGCTGGATAGAGCAACGCCCTTCTAAGGCGTCGGTCGGGAGTTCGAATCTCTCCTGGGACGTCATTTAATGTTTTGGATAAGTGAAAGCACTCATAAACGTTGTTAAATCAACGTTTTTGGGTGTTTTTCTTTTGTGTAGGAATATTAAAGAATTTGATAGGAAAAGATCTAAAATTTATTTATTAGACAAGTTATATCACCATCTTCTCAACCTTTTCAATAATGCTTTTCTCATCTCGAACTGAAACATGGTTGATAGGAACCTCCTATATATAACAAGACGCTTGTGAATGACGTATTCTGGTGGGCTATATTCAGAAGTAGTTACACGATTAACAGGCACAGCATCTCAGGATTTATCTGTAATGTATGATACAACTTATTATTATATAGTAGTCGCTTCAAATGTTTAGTGATAGTTTGAATCGTAATAAAGCCTCTGTGACCCTGCATAATTCTTGCCGATTCAAGATAGCAAAATTGATGTTGACTCATTTTATAAAATCAACTCAGATGGGACAGTTTACTCTTGAGGGACAAAAGCTACAGACAATTAGGGTTAAGAGATCCGACTAAACGTACCTATCTAACAAGCAATTTATCTCTCTTCCTAATCGATGACCTAGTAGTAGGATAGAACTTTTTAGTTGCTCTTGAGCAGAGTTTACGGTTGGGGAGCTAATGCTTCAAGGTAGGATTATTTCTAGTCCAACCCTAATTCACACTAGTACTATAGTTGATGCAGACTAATAATAATTAGCCCTTCTCATTTGAGAGGGGTTCTTTTCTTTTTTCTCTTATGATGGAGAATTACAGAATTAAGTGGTTTATTCTGAACCTTTATACCGAGGCTGAATTAGAGATGATACATCGGGAATTATTAGGGAATTCCTAGGAATGTTTCACCTATACATCGGGAATTATTTGGAAATCACTAGGAACTTTACATATATTGAAGGATTTAGAAGTTTTTAATCCGAATAACCGTTATAAGGGGGTGAGACTATGAAAAAGTTTTTAATAGGAATGTTAGTAATTGGAGCTTTAGCTGTAACTGCTGTAACAGCAACTCCAGTTGCTGAAGAAGAAGCTACTGTTAAGGTTTTAGATCCAAGATTACCAGTAGTTAGACCAACATAATAAAGTATAGAAAAACCATCATTCAAGCTCGTTCTAATTAATTTGGAGCGAGCTTATTTAATATAATCTAGCATCAACTAGCATTCTATCCAATATATAACATGGTGAAATTCACTTACTGAAAATGAAGGAGAATATCATTGGAAAATAATAATAAATCGTATTTTTACGCAGAAAAACAAGAAGAGTTAGACCGGCTTAAGCTCCAAGCAAGTGCTGTACAAGATATTGAATTAGGAATTTTAGAGAAGCATGGTTTGTCAACTCATCTTGATGTTCTTGATGTAGGTTGTGGTCCAGGGTTTACGACGAGTTTACTAGCAGATAGATGTCAGCCGACATCTCTTTTAGGAGTTGATAATAATCCTGAATTAATTTCTAAAGCTAAAGAATTGGCAAACTCTAATAATCAATCTACTGTTTTTTCTATACAGGATGTTTACGAAATTAATTTATCTAAAAAATTTGATTTTGCTTATGCAAGGTTTTTGTTTCAGCATTTAGAAAAACCAGTTAAAGCACTTAAGTCAATATCTAATGTCCTAAAGGAAAACGGTAGACTATGTATTCTTGACATTGATGAGGATTTTCTTCATCTACATCCACCTTTACACTCCTTTATAGAAATTAAAGAAAAAGTGATTTTACAGCAAAAAAAGCGAGGTGGAGATCGTTTAATAGGAAAAAAACTTAGAAATCTCTTGATTGAGGCTGGTTTTGAAGAAATTAATGTTACCATCCTTCCTGTTACTTCAAACCAAATTGGTCTTGACGCCTTTTTTGATTTAACAACAAGCTTTAAGAAAGAATTACTAACAAATAAAGACGATGTTGACCAATTTAATGAATTAAAGAAGATTATGAAAAATGAGAATTATTTTGGTGTCGTTAGTGTATTTTTTGTTTCTGGAGTTAAAAGATAATATTTTGGAGGAGTAGTATTAAGAATGATTACTCTACATAAAGCAGATTCTACAAACGAATTACAAGAGATATACCATTTAAGATACATGGTATATGCTACAGAAATGAAAAAGAATATACATTCTAGTACAGAACAGCTTTTCGATCAATATGATGAGTGGGGAATTAATTATTATGCATTAGATGGAACAAAGCTTGTTGGATGCATTCGGTTAAATGTAGGTTTTGCTCATCAGTTCGATAATGTATGGCATGAACGAATGGCTGTACCAGGATTATTTGACAACAATCCTAAAATAGGATTAGTTAGTAAGCTATTGATTCACCCCGAATATAGAAGTACAAATGTAATGTTTTCACTGGTTAAATTAGGATACCAGACACTTTTAGATCTCGAAGTACAAATGAATTTTATTACGTGTGCACCATCTTTAATCAGGTTATATGAAAGACTTGGTTTTATTCGGTATCGTCATCATTATATAGACAAGGAGCTAGGGTTTCTTGCACCATTACTATTATTTCCTAGAGATAGACAGTATTTAAAAGAGATTTCATCTCCACTATGGAGGATTGGGCGCAAAATAGAAAATAATTTGAATGACCATTCTGTTAAAAGAAATTTATTAAGTACTTTACCTGAATATTGTTCAAAAATAATATCAGCAGATTCAGTTTATGAAATTGTGAACAATTTAGTTGGATTTCAAAATATTTCAGTATTTGAATCATTTTCATATGATGAAATTCTGCTTATTTTAGAGGGTGCTGTTCTTATACATTCAAAGATAGGGGATCCTATCATTACAAAAGGTGAGTTTGATAACGAATTATTTATTCTGCTTGAGGGTGACCTTTTGGCAGAAAATAGCAAAATTGATATTGGTGAACCATTAAGTGTAGATCCTTTTTTAAAAGGAAGTCATCATACTATTAATATAATCACTAAAATTGACAGCACCTTCCTTGTAGTATCACGTAAAAATGTCATGGGACTAGTTGTGAGAAAAAGAGAACTCTATAACAAATTGATTGAAAATATAAGTGAATATTCATCACAAAAAATAGTATAAAAAATGGATATGTATTTAGATATTGAGGATTTTGATAAAAATGGATTACTTTCGTCTCAAACTAAAAGCAGATGTATTCCTTCCAATAAAGAGCTTTTCAAGAAGGATGAAGTTAATAAGGTGTATGTGTAAAAAGTCAGTCTTTCCAAGAGATTTTTAAAAAAAGAAGCTTATGACATCTACTGAAAATATGTAGATTGCTTGTTGGTAGTGGAGATTGAGTAGTTTGCGTTATATTTTACAACAACCTCATCCATAAATTTTTATATATTCGTTTTTTTTCTCAATATTGTATGTGCCCCTGTGGCGCTAAAACCCTTTTCGTAATCGAAAAGGGTTTTTTAAATTATTTAGAAAGTATAAAAGTTTTCAGCAAGAGAATGGGCTCGTGACTTGGAATCCAGCTCCAGCACCAAGCCACACGAGGTCAAATAACCCTAAATGAGTAAAAAGGGAAAAGCACCCTTTTTCTCATTTAGGAACATTTGCTCTTCCTTAGGCTCAAGGGGGCGCACGGCGCCTTTTGTCTATCTTTTGACTTTGTCCTCACTTAGTCGATACTTGTGTTTATATAATGATGTTGGTAAACTGAATCTGAAAATCAACTGGTTAAGGGAGTTATCATGGAAAATAGAGAAAAAGATCATAACGTAGTCCCCTTTCCTAATTTAAAGCAACGTATACTCGAAAAAGGAATGGATGCGATCAAACATAAACAATTTGATGAGGCTCTTGATTTGCTTCAGCAAGCCTTACCTCTTGAGGAACAAATAGATGAGGTCTATCTTGGAATAGTCGTCTGTTTATTTGAGCTTGGACATCTAGAGGAAGCGAAAGAAAAATGTCAGCTTATGTTAAAGCAAGATATTGGTGATTATTATGATGTATTACAAATTTACTTAACAATATTAATCCAGTTACGTAAGTATGATGAAGTAGAAACAACCATTGAGGCAGTACTACAAGAAGGGAAAATTCCCTCTCAAACAGTTGAAAATTTCTATAAGCTATTAGACTTCAGTAGAAAAATGACTCGCTATGACGATAAAGAAAACGCATTAATCGATGTTGGCTTATTAGTAGATGATGTTTCGATTGCTGATCAGTGGAATATTATTCAAGCATTACGTAATGAAAAGCAAAACATTTCCTATGCGTATCAAACATTAGAAGAATTTTTGCTTGATGACACAAAGCATCCTTTATTAAAAACAGCGATTCTTGAAATGTATGTAGAAAAAGGTATCGTTAGGAATATAAAGGTGGAAAAGTTTGGACTGACCATGGATGTTCAGACAACTGAGCTACATGAAGTTCCTTCCCATTCTTTTACCTTACGTGTTCTTCAATCACTAGATCAAGCATTAGGGAATGAAAACCCAAGTCTCTTTGAGCTCGTGAAGGACATGTGGCACCGTCATTTACTAGTAATGTACCCATTTATTCCAGAACCAGAGCAACCGAATTTATGGTCAGCAGGCTTGCATAAAGTAGGATATGACACACACGGTATAGATGTTGATCTAGACGAATTAACAGTTCTCTATGGAATCACTATAAACGATTTACTATTTTCAAGTAGTCGTATAAGAGAAATAGAGGAAATCTCATATATATAGGCATGTAACTGTTTAACAAAAGATACAGTATAAATAGACAAAGCTTGTCTGTGAATTTACCTTGTAAGTGAAGTTTTTTAACTAGTAAATAGTAACATTACTTGAAAGGTTTTTAACCCGCATTATTATCCCTATTTCAAAGAAAGTAGATTTCTGGAATCATAGGAGGGAGTAACTGCCCGTTAAAGCCAGATAGATTCAACTAACAATTAGAGGGGAGAGAAAAACTCCCACTGATTGAAGTTTCACTTTATCCTATGTTATAATAGAATGGTTGCAAACCATACAGCTAGCCATACATAATTGGGGGTATAAACTTGTGTGATTGTGTTAATAAATTGGACAAGAAAATATCATTCCTGATAGGCTTAAGTAAATAGATAGTGGAGGGAAAGTATAAATGTCTGTTAAATGGGAAAAGTTAGAAGGTAACGAAGGAATTTTAACAATTGAAGTAGATGCTGATACTTTTAATAAAGGTTTAGACGCAGCATTCAAAAAAGTGGTAGCTAAGGTAAATGTACCTGGTTTCCGTAAAGGTAAGGTTCCTCGTGGTATGTTTGAAAAGCGTTTTGGAGTAGAGTCATTATATCAAGATGCATTAGACATTGTATTGCCGGATGCTTATGAAAATGCTTTGAAAGAAACAGGTGTTGAGCCGGTTGACCGTCCTGAAATTGATGTTGAGCAAATTGAAAAAGGACAAAGCCTCATCTTTACTGCAAAGGTTACAGTAAAGCCAGAAGTAAAACTTGGTGAATATAAGAATCTAGAAGTAGATAGATTAGATGCAACTGTAACTGATGAAGATGTTGAAAATGAATTGAAGAAATTACAAGAGCGTAATGCTGAACTAGTTATCAAAGAAGAGGGTACAATTGATTCAGGAGATACTGTAGTAATCGACTTTGAAGGTTTCGTGGAAGGCGTAGCTTTTGAAGGTGGAAAAGGTGAAAACTACTCTCTTGAAATTGGTTCTGGTACTTTTATCCCAGGCTTTGAGGATCAATTAATTGGTCTTGCTACTGGCGAGGAAAAAGATGTTGAAGTATCGTTCCCAGAAGAGTACCATGCAGAAGATCTAGCTGGAAAGCCTGCTGTATTCAAAGTGAAGGTACATGAAATTAAATCAAAAGAACTTCCTGCTTTAGATGATGAATTTGCTAAAGATGTAAACGAAGAAGTAGAAACATTAGATGAGCTAAAAGCTAAAACTAAAGCCCAGCTTGAGGAATCAAAAAAGCAAGAAGCTGAGAATATGTTAAAAGATAGTCTAGTTGAAAAGGCTGCTGAGAATGCTGAAGTCAATATCCCAGAAGCCATGATTAAGACTGAACAAGATCGTATGATTCGCGAATTTGAGCAACGTCTACAAATGCAAGGTATGAATCTTGATCTTTACTTCCAGTTCTCTGGACAAGATGAAGCTGCTCTTCGCTCACAAATGGCCGAAGATGCAGCAAAACGTGTGCGTATGAATTTAACTCTTGAAGCTATTGCAAATGCTGAAAACCTTGAGGTTTCAGATGAGGAAGTAACACAAGAGTTAGAAACTATGGCATCTATGTACCAAACAACTGTTGACAACATCAAGAACATGCTTGGGAATGTAGACCTACTTAAAGATGATTTAAAAATTCGTAAAGCAATCGATTTTCTTGTAGATAATAGCAAGGCTACTGCATAATAATTTAGTAATAGTATAAAAAAGGCGCGACTAGTTCGTGCCTTGTTTTTACTAACAAAAGTTTCTACATAGTACTAAATAAGCATCACGTTTATTGAGATATAAACGTACGAAACCCTTTATATCATATTCAAAATATACAATCGTCTAAATGTTTTGACCTCTCATAAAAAACGCCTTTTTAACAAATACATACATATAGAGGGTTATCATTACCCTCTACAAGCACGTTTATGGTAAAATGCAATACATAAATACGAATGAGATATAAAAATTTCGTAGCTTCAAATAAGAAGCACCATTGGCACAGTAGTAACGTAAGGGGTGAGACATATGTTTAAATTTAACGATGAAAAAGGTCAGCTAAAATGTTCATTTTGTGGCAAGACACAGGATCAAGTACGTAAGCTAGTTGCTGGTCCAGGCGTTTATATATGTGATGAATGTATCGAGTTATGTACAGAAATTGTAGAAGAAGAGCTTGGGACAGAAGAAGAAGTAGAATTCAAGGATGTTCCGAAGCCAATGGAAATCCGTGATATTCTAGATGAATATGTCATCGGTCAAGAGTCTGCAAAAAAGTCATTAGCTGTGGCGGTTTATAATCACTATAAGCGCATTAACTCAAATAGTAAGATTGATGATGTTGAGCTTTCTAAAAGTAATATCGCAATGATTGGGCCAACAGGTAGTGGTAAAACATTACTTGCTCAAACACTAGCGAGAATATTGAATGTACCGTTTGCTATTGCAGATGCTACATCCTTAACTGAAGCTGGTTATGTTGGTGAAGATGTTGAGAATATCTTACTAAAGCTTATCCAAGCTGCTGATTATGATGTAGAGAAAGCTGAAAAGGGTATTATCTATATAGATGAAATTGATAAGGTTGCACGTAAATCTGAAAATCCATCAATAACTCGTGATGTATCAGGTGAAGGGGTTCAACAAGCTTTACTGAAGATTCTTGAAGGAACCGTAGCTAGTGTGCCTCCTCAGGGTGGAAGAAAGCATCCACACCAGGAATTTATTCAAATTGATACAACAAACATATTATTTATTTGTGGTGGAGCATTTGATGGAATTGAACAAATCATTAAACGCCGCTTAGGTAAAAAGGTTATCGGATTCGGTGCAAATTCTGTTGTTGAAGAAGGCGATACTTCATTACTTTCTAAAGTACTTCCAGAAGATTTGTTAAAATTTGGTTTGATTCCAGAATTTATTGGGCGATTACCTGTTATTGCGAATTTAGAACAGCTTGATGAGGATGCATTAGTTGAAATCCTTACTAAGCCTAAAAATGCTTTAGTAAAGCAATACCAAAAATTACTCGAGCTTGACGACGTTGAGCTTGAATTTGATGAAGATTCTCTAAGAGAAATTTCGAAGCGTGCGATTGAACGTAAAACAGGAGCACGTGGACTTCGCTCTATTATCGAAGGGATTATGTTAGATGTTATGTATGACCTTCCTTCACGTAACGACATTGAAAAATGTGTCATCACATTAGAAACAGTTAAAGGAACGAGCACACCAAAGCTTGTCTTAAAAGACGGAACAGTTATATCCGGAAAAGATAAAAAGGATTCAGCGTAAGCATGATGAGAAAACCAGTCTATCTGGTTTTCTTTTTTCATTTATAAGGGTAGAAATAAAAAGAGTATAATTTTCATTTCGTATTTACCTCCTACTTACAAAGATAAGTAAGTGATTTTTTTTGTTTAGTCCAACTATTACAGGGAGATACTAATGATTAATAGACAACATAGAAACCAGGAGGTAAAACATGAGTTGGACTGGCATTGCGTTATTTATCCAATTATTTTTCGGAGTAATTATCGGCTTATACTTTTGGAATTTACTTCGAAACCAACGTACTCAAAAGGTATCCATTGATAAAGAGTCAAGAAAAGAAATGGAGCAGCTACGGAAATTACGATCGATTTCTTTAACAGAACCACTTGCAGAAAAAGTGAGACCTACTACTTTTCATGATATTGTTGGACAAGAAGATGGAATTAGAGCATTAAAAGCCGCATTATGCGGACCAAATCCACAGCACGTTATAGTTTATGGACCACCTGGTGTAGGAAAAACAGCAGCTGCTAGACTTGTACTAGAAGAGGCAAAACGCAACTCTAAATCACCATTTAATAAAGATGCTGTATTTGTTGAATTAGATGCAACAACAGCAAGGTTTGATGAAAGAGGAATTGCCGACCCGTTAATTGGTTCTGTTCATGATCCAATTTACCAAGGCGCAGGTGCAATGGGCCAGGCGGGAATTCCGCAACCTAAGCAAGGTGCTGTCACCCATGCACATGGGGGAGTACTATTTATTGATGAAATAGGGGAGCTACACCCAATTCAAATGAACAAAATGTTAAAGGTATTAGAGGATCGTAAGGTCTTTTTAGAGAGTGCTTATTATAGTGAGGAAAATACTCAAATTCCAACGCACATTCATGATATTTTTCAAAATGGATTACCAGCAGATTTTAGAATGATAGGGGCAACCACTCGAACTCCAAATGAGCTTCCTCCAGCCATTCGTTCTCGTTGCTTAGAAGTATTCTTTAGGGAGCTAGAACCAGCGGAATTAGCAACAGTAGCGAGAAAAGCTGCAGACAAAATTAACATGGATATTAAAGAAGAAGGAATCTCGATACTTGCCTCCTATGCACGAAACGGTAGAGAAGCGGTGAACATGGTTCAGATTGCAGCGGGATTAGCAATTTCAGAAAACCGCACCCATATTAAAACGGAAGATATTGAGTGGGTGATTCACTCAAGTCAATTGTCTCCTCGAAATGAAAAGAAAGTTATAAAAGACGCTAAAGTAGGATTAGTAAATGGCTTAGCTGTATACGGTCCGAATACAGGCGCCTTACTAGAAATTGAAGTGACAGTTATTCCGACCAAAGAAAAGGGGAGTATAAATATAACTGGAATTGTAGAAGAGGAAAGTATTGGTGATCGTGGTAAATCAGTCAGAAGGAAAAGTATGGCTAAGGGCTCAACTGAGAATGTATTAACAGTGCTTCGAACGTTAGGTGTTCCTGCTGAGGAATATGATATCCATGTTAATTTTCCAGGTGGTATACCTGTAGATGGTCCGTCAGCGGGTATTGCAATGGCGACTGGAATTTATTCGGCTATTCATAATATCCCGATTGATCAATCTGTTGCGATGACAGGGGAAATTAGTATTCACGGATTTGTTAAACCAATTGGTGGAGTATTTGCAAAAATAAAAGCAGCGAAGCAAGCAGGCGCAAAAAAAGTAATTATTCCTAAAGAAAATGTCCAATCAATCCTCAAAGAAATTGATGGAATTGAAATAATTCCAGTTACGCATTTGACAGAGGTATTAGACATTACCTTAGTCAAAAGCCCAGCTGTCTTTGAGGAAGAAGTAATTCCGGCTTCATCAAGTATAATGAATACAAAAACGGAGTCCGTATAAAAATTAAAAGAAGGGACATTTTCCCTTCTTTGGTCATGTAGTAGAATGGTTCATGTACAATAAAAACGGATGTACATTTGCACCTTAATAGACAAAAGGGAATCAAATAAGATAGAATTGAACAAGACTTTTAATGACGTTGTGAGTATGATCGTTACGGAGGTGCAACAGCATAATGGCGAAGAAAAAGGAAATGATCGTCCCACTTCTCCCATTAAGGGGATTACTCGTCTATCCTACTATGGTATTACACTTAGATGTTGGACGGGAAAA
This sequence comes from Bacillus salitolerans, assembly GCF_042680805.1. Lineage (NCBI taxonomy): Bacteria > Bacillati > Bacillota > Bacilli > Caryophanales > Bacillaceae > Bacillus > Bacillus salitolerans. Next base: position 58,947 of record NZ_JBHUEM010000004.1, read on the forward strand.
GTCAGTACAAGCGTTAGAAAAGGCTATGATGGAAGAACATATAATATTTTTAGCCACACAAAAAGATGCAGCTATTGATAACCCTGAGGAAGAAGATATTTATCAAATTGGAACACTATCGAGAGTGAAGCAAATGTTAAAGCTTCCAAATGGTACAATTCGTGTTTTAGTAGAAGGACTAAGTCGCGGAGAAATTACTAATTTTTATGATCACGATGAATATGTTTCTGTTCAAGTTAAAATCACAGAAGATCCTACAAAACGAGATATTGAAGAAGAAGCATTAATGAGATCTTTACTTGATTATTTTGAACAATACATAAAGTTATCTAAAAAGGTTTCGGCTGAAACGTATGCAACAATCTCTGACATTGAAGAGCCAGGAAGAATGGCTGATTTAATTGCTTCACATCTTCCGTTAAAGATGAAAGAAAAGCAGGACATATTAGAAATCTTTAATGTAAAAGAACGTCTTAATAAGCTTATTAGTATTATCAACAACGAAAGAGAAGTATTAAATCTCGAAAAGAAAATTGGTCAACGTGTAAAACGTTCAATGGAACGTACACAAAAAGAATATTACTTGCGTGAACAAATGAAAGCCATTCAAAAAGAACTTGGTGATAAAGAAGGCAAAACAGGTGAAGTAAGCACACTTAAGGGAAAAATTGAAGAAGCAGGCATGCCTCAATCAGTGAAAGAGACAGCTCTTAAAGAATTAGATCGTTACGAGAAAATCCCATCAAGCTCAGCGGAAAGTGCTGTTATTCGAAATTATATAGAATGGCTCATTTCACTTCCTTGGACGAAAGCAACAGAAGACCAGTTAGATATTAAGCATTCCGAAAAAGTATTAAACGAAGATCATTATGGTTTAGATAAAGTGAAAGAACGTGTATTAGAGTACTTAGCCGTACAAAAGCTAACACAATCTCTAAAAGGTCCAATCCTTTGTCTTGTGGGTCCACCAGGGGTTGGTAAAACGTCATTAGCTCGCTCGATTGCTAAATCATTGAATCGAAATTTTGTACGCGTCTCACTTGGTGGAGTAAGAGATGAGTCTGAAATACGCGGACATCGTAGAACGTACGTGGGAGCAATGCCTGGACGTGTTATCCAAGGTATGAAAAAAGCCGGAACAATAAACCCTGTTTTCTTACTAGATGAAATCGATAAAATGTCTAGTGATTTTAGAGGTGATCCTTCAGCTGCAATGCTTGAAGTGTTAGATCCTGAACAAAATCATAACTTTAGTGACCATTACATTGAAGAACCATATGATTTATCGAAAGTGATGTTTATAGCAACAGCGAATAATTTATCAACAATACCTGGACCTTTATTAGATCGTATGGAAGTTATAACGATTGCAGGCTATACGGAGGTCGAAAAAGTTCATATTGCAAAAGACCATTTACTTCCAAAGCAAATGGAAGAGCATGGTCTAACTAAGGGCAATATGCAACTTCGGGAGGAAGCCCTATTAAAGCTCATTCGCATGTATACAAGGGAAGCGGGAGTCCGAAATTTAGAAAGACAGCTTGCTACCCTATCGAGAAAGACAGCGAAACTGATTGTATCAGAAGAGCAAAATAAGGTGATTATAACCGAAAAACGATTAGAAGAGCTACTCGGTAAGCCTAAATTCCGTTACGGACAAGCTGAAATTGAAGATCAAGTCGGTGTTGTTACGGGACTTGCCTATACTGCCTTTGGGGGAGACACACTTTCCATTGAAGTATCTGTCGTCCCTGGAAAAGGCAAGCTTCTGTTAACAGGAAAGCTAGGAGATGTCATGAAGGAATCGGCCCAAGCAGCTTTTAGCTATATTCGTTCAAGAGCATCAGAATTCAACATTGATCCAGAGTTTAATGAGAAAAACGATATTCATATTCACGTACCAGAAGGAGCTGTTCCTAAAGACGGACCTTCTGCTGGTATCACAATTGCAACTGCATTAGTGTCTGCTTTAACTGGAAGAGCCGTGCGGAAAGAAGTAGGGATGACAGGTGAGATAACCCTAAGAGGTCGTGTTTTACCAATTGGCGGATTAAAGGAAAAATCGTTAAGTGCCCATAGAGCGGGATTAAAGACAATCATTGCTCCAAAAGAAAATGAAAAAGATTTGGACGATATTCCAGAAAGTGTACGAAATGACTTAAAATATATCCTTGTGTCACATTTAGATGAGGTACTTAAGCACGCATTAGTAGGGGAGAAAAAATGAAAGTAAATCAAGCTGAAATTGTCATCAGCGCTGTGAAACCAGAGCAGTATCCTGATGATGGTTTACCACAAATCGCTTTGGCTGGTAGATCAAATGTAGGGAAGTCATCTTTTATTAATAAGATGATTAATCGTAAAGCATTAGCGAGAACCTCCTCAAAGCCTGGAAAGACACAGTTATTAAACTTTTATATCATTAATGAAAAGTTATATTTTGTAGATGTTCCTGGGTACGGTTATGCCAAGGTTTCGAAATCTGAGCGAGCGGCTTGGGGGAAAATGATCGAGACGTATTTGACAAAAGGAGAACATCTAAAGCTTGTGGTACTCCTTGTTGACCTACGTCATGCCCCATCAAACGATGATGTCATGATGTATGACTTTTTAAAACATCACAACATTCCCACAATGATTGTGGCAACCAAAGCAGATAAAATCCCAAAAGGAAAATGGCAAAAACACCTTAAGGTTGTAAGAGAAACCCTTCAAGTGGAAAAAGGTGATCCCCTAGTCCTGTTTTCTTCAGAAACAGGACTAGGAAAAGATGAAGCATGGAAAACACTGCTAAAATATTGCCACATGGAACAATCGGAAGAAGAGTCTTAAGACTCTTCTTTTTTATTTTTAAGTTAATAAAGTATACGTTTCTGGTGTTTAGTTTATATAATGTTACGGCTAAATCGAAGCTCCAGCGCCCAGCCAAGCTGAAGTGGCGACGACCTTTGCCATTTCATCCTACTCGAGGGAAAAAGAAAAATCACTTTTTCCTTGGTCGAAAAACCTGTCATGAATAAAAGGGAAAACCACCTTTCTTTCATGACAGAACATTTGCTCTGCCTTAATCTAAACGTGGCGCACTGAGACTTTTGTTCTGTATGAAAAGAATTAGTACTAGAGACACGAAATATAATATCAGAGATAAGTAATAGTTGAATCGAGATAAGTAAAACGTTGAACGAGGAAAGTAAACCGGAAACGAGATAAGTAAAAGCGAGCAAGAGGAAAGTAAATCGGGAAACGAGGTAAGTAAAAGCGAGCAAGAGGAAAGTAAATCGGGAAACGAGGTAAGTAAAATCGAGTAAGAGGAAAGTAAACCGGAAACGAGGTAAGTAAAAGTGAGCAAGAGGAAAGTAAATCGGGAAACGAGGTAAGTAAAAACGAACAAGAAGAAAGTAAACCGGAAACGAGGTAAGTAAAACCGAGCAAGAGGAAAGTAAATCGGGAAACGAGGTAAGTAAAAGTGAGCAAGAGGAAAGTAAATCGGGAAACGAGGTAAGTAAAACCGAGTAAGAGGAAAGTAAACCGGAAACGAGGTAAGCCAAACCGAACATGAGGATCACAAAATACTAGATTTACGCTAAGTTTTTTTAAAATACTGGATTCATCGTTCACTATATATTTCATTTCTCACTATATGAAGGATATGTAAGGAAAAAAAGGGATTTGTATGGAAAAAGTATATTTTTTTGTGAAAATCAGGTTTTATGTCTGTTAATAACGGGTAACTAAGAAATATGAAAATTGCGACAATGGGAAGAAGGCTGTTACCCTTAAAGGGGTAGATTCAAAAAGTGGGACAATTCGATGCTTGTTCGCATCCATATACATAAACATAACTGCCACACTTTTTGAGACTACCTAGGATCAGCTTTATTCATATATTTTCTAAGGGGGAGAAAGAGCATGAGAAGAAAACATCTATTGTCTACGGTAGTGATGATTTTGGTGGTAGGTCTGCTAGCTGCCTGTGGCGGGAAAACCACAACGAGTGAAGGCTACCAGCTTGCAGAAGGCGGGAAATTTACATTCGCCTCATCTGGAGAATTTAAGCCATTTAGTATGACTGATGGTAGCGGTGTCATGACTGGATTTGATATTGAAGTAGGAGAAGCAGTAGCAGCTGAGCTAGGATTAGAGCCTTCACAGCAAAAGTATAAGTTTAATGCAATAGTTGAAGGTGTGAAAACAGGTCGTTTTGATGCTGCAGTTGCCAGTCACACCATTACGGAAGAAAGATTAGAAAGTGTAAACTTTTCAACTCCTTATTACTACTCAGGTCCTCAAATTTTTGTAAGACCCGATAGTAATATTCAAACTCTCGATGATCTTACTGGATTAGAAGTAGCAGTATCTAAAGGGTCAACTTATGCCGATACAGCAGCTGAGGTAACCGATACAATTATTCAGTATGATAGTGATGTTACAGCATTAGAATCACTCAATAACGGAAAACATGATGCCGTTATTACTGATTTTATCACTGGAAAAGAAGCGATCGGAGCTGGCTTTTCTATTGAGGGAAGAGCGCTTCTAGGGCGAAGTGAACAAGCCATCGCTGTATCTAAAGAAAATGAAGCATTGCTAGAAGCGATTAATGATGCACTTCAAACACTTCGTGAGAATGGTACATTAAAAGATATCAGTATTAAGTACTTCGGTGAAGATATCACGGTTGCCCCTGAATAATGGGGTGTTTCAAATCTGATTAAATAAGAAAGCATGTGCGAAATGCACATGCTTTCCTATCTAAAGGAACATCAAAGGAGTTGAATCAATTGCCTAACTTTTTTCATCTATTAAGCACATTTGCTGAAACGTACCCTGTGTTTTTAAAGGGAATGTGGATGACTTTATATGTTACAGCCATTTCACTTTTAATAGCTATTATTATTGGGTTAGTATTTGCCCTTTTAAAAATATCAGGTATTAAACTATTTGAATGGATAGCGAACTTATATATTTATGTAGTACGTGGGACACCATTGATTTTACAAATCTTTATTTTTTACTTTGGATTAGCGGAATTAAATATTTCAGCGTTTTGGTCGGTGGCATTAGGATTAGCTTTTCATAATGGAGCCTATATTGCGGAAATTTTCAGAGGATGCATTCAATCTATCGATAAAGGACAGATGGAAGCAGGCAGGTCCTTAGGGATGAGTAAAAACTTAACGATGCGAAGAATCATATTACCACAAGCATTTAAAAGAGCCCTACCCCCACTTGGAAACCAATTCATTATTGCCTTAAAGGATTCCTCACTTGCAGCTTTCATAGGATTTTACGAACTCTTCAATGTTGCTACTACACTTGGAGCGAATGAATTCGATAGTATGACATATTTAATCATCGCTGGTGTGTACTATTTAATTCTAGTATTTATCTTTACATTACTAGTATCTGCATTAGAGAAGAAAATGGCCGCTGGTGATTAAAAAGTCGGGAAGGAGAGGGCTGATCGAATGAGCAAAGAGCGAGAAATGATAAAAGTAGAAAAACTAAACAAATCATTTGGGGATTTACATGTATTAAAGGATATAGATATTAATGTGAGAGAAAGCGACGTTGTCGTCTTGATTGGTGCAAGCGGGTCAGGAAAGAGCACCCTGCTGCGGTGTTTGAATTTCTTAGAAATGAAGGATAATGGATTGATTATGATTGAGGGAGAAGAAATTAACAAGGGAACACATAACCTTAACCATATACGGCAAAAGGTAGGAATGGTGTTTCAGCACTTTAACTTGTTTCCACATAAAACTGTTCTTCAAAATGTCATCGAAGCCCCTGTTCAAGTAAAAAAAATACCTAAACAACAGGCGATTGAAGAAGGGATTGATCTTCTTCGCAAGGTCGGTCTTGAAGAGAAGAAGGATGTATATCCATCCAAGCTTTCAGGTGGACAAAAACAGAGGGTTGCCATTGCTAGGGCACTTGCAATGAAACCAGATATCATGCTATTTGATGAACCAACATCCGCTCTAGACCCTGAATTAGTAGGTGAGGTCCTTTCAACCATGAAGGCACTCGCTTTAGATGGAATGACGATGGTTGTCGTCACCCATGAAATGGGTTTCGCTAAAGAAGTAGCTGATTGGGTTGTCTATATGCACGATGGGAAAATTGTGGAGGTTGGTCACCCCGAACAAATCTTTTCCAAACCAAAAGAAGAGAGAACAAGAGAATTTTTAAGTAAAGTACTATAAAAAATAAGACGGCACAACGTGTCGTCTTATTTTTTCTTTATAAATAGTAAATAAACACCTGCCACAATTAAACCGATTGGCCAATATTTCTCAATGAAGTTTACAATGGAACCGATCCACCCTAACCACCCTATAACTTCGTGATAAAATAAGGCAAGAATGGATAAAATTAATAATAATAATCCTGGGAGTAGATTCGACTTTGTTTGCTGATATTTAAGTAAAAATGCACAACCAATAATCAAGGTGAACATTGCCCAATGTTCTGGCCAAAAGGAAAAAAGTATTGAAAAATGAAAATGTAGACCAAACCCAAACAAAATAAATCCAGGAACGATATTTTGATAGTCTCTAGATGTGTAAGCTTGTGCTAGAAACGCAATTCCGATAATGATAAGTAATGTGGGCCAAGTATAAAAAACTTTTAACGAATAGAGATTGAGTTGGTCCAGTAAAAAATATAGTCCTATTCCAATTAATATTATTCCAGGAAATACACCTTGTTTCTTCATAGATAATCACCTTCCAATAAGTAGAAAAATCGATAGTAGGTACTTGTACTTGATAAACGGTGTTGTTTTTGTTATTGTACATTTTGGAGTCATTTTTTTAAGGACGTCTTCGAATAATACCAATATTTATCTTATCATATGAGTTCATAGTCTGTTCACAATTTTTAAACAGGACTTAATTTTATTCATGTTATAATAAACATACATTATTATGGGGGTGGATGAACAAATGCATATTCTTGTAGTTGGCGTAAATTATAAAACAGCCCCTGTTGAGATTCGTGAAAAACTAACATTTAATCAACTAGATTTACCACAGGCAATGACACGGCTAAAGAACCAAAAAAGTATTTTAGAAAACGTAATTGTTTCTACATGTAACCGTACGGAAATTTATGCTGTTGTGGACCAACTCCACACAGGACGTTATTATATAAAGTCATTTATGTCGGAATGGTTTGGATTAGATAAAACGGAATTCTCTCCATTTTTAACAATCCACGAAGATGAAGCAGCCGTTGAGCACTTGTTTCGAGTTTCATGTGGCTTAAACTCAATGATACTTGGTGAAACACAAATTCTCGGACAAGTACGTACGAGCTTTGGCTTATCACAAGAGGAACAAACGGTGGGTACGGTATTTAATCAGCTATTTAAGCAAGCTATTACCCTTGCAAAACGTGCTCATTCTGAAACGGAGATTGGATCTAATGCCGTTTCTGTAAGTTATGCAGCCGTTGAGCTTGCGAAAAAAATCTTTGGTTCTTTAGTAAACAAACACGTTGTAATATTAGGTGCTGGAAAAATGGGCGAGCTTGCTGTTCAAAATCTACATGGTAATGGTGTAGGGCAAGTAACGGTTTTAAATCGCACTCTAGAAAAAGCTGAATTATTAGCTTCACGCTTTGCAGGAACGGCTAAGCCTATAGAAGAACTTGAAACGGTTTTATCAATGGCTGATATTGTAATAAGCTCTACTGGTTCAAAGGATTACGTAATAACTGAGTCGATTATGGCGAAGGCAGAAAAGAAACGTAAAGGTCGTCCTATCTTTATGGTGGATATTGCGGTACCTCGAGATCTTGATCCAGCACTATCTAACTTAGACAGTGTGTTTTTATATGACATCGATGACTTGGAAGGAATTGTAGAAGCAAACCTTCAAGAGCGTCAGCATGAGGCTGAAAAAATAGAGCTTATGATTGAAGAGGATATCGTAGAATTTAACAAATGGCTACGTACACTTGGAGTCGTACCTGTGATTTCTGCATTACGTGAAAAAGCTCTAGCTGTTCAAGCCGAAACGATGCTAAGTATCGAACGAAAGCTACCGAATCTAACAGAGCGAGACATTAAAGTACTAAATAAGCATACGAAGAGTATCATTAATCAATTATTACGAGATCCGATTTTAAAAGCAAAAGAGCTAGCAGGTGAGCCAAATGCTGAGGAATCTCTAGACTTATTTATGAAAATCTTTGATATTGAAGAAGCAGTTGAAGTGCATAAGAAGCGTGAAAATCAAAGCGTGACAAGTGAGTCGAATCAATGGCAAGTATCTTCTCAAAAGGTATCGGCAAAAGTCTAAGTGAGGATTTGATGAATGTTTACTATCTCAATGAGTTGGGTTTACGAACTTACCATTCTTATATATGCACTTAGTGTATTATTATACTTTATTGATTTCTTACACAACAACCGGAAGGCAAACCGAATCGCCTTCTGGTTGCTTTCTATTGTTTGGATTTTACAAACATTTTTCTTAATCATTCGAATGATTGATATTGGCAGAATCCCCATACTTACGATATTTGAAGGGTTATACTTTTACGCATGGGTACTTATATCCCTATCACTTATAGTAAACCGACTAGTACGAGTCGACTTTATCGTGTTCTTCACGAATGTGCTCGGTTTCTTTATTATGTCTCTTCATACCTTTGCTCCCGCTCAGCATCAATCAACATTATTAGCCCAACAACTAGTCTCGGAATTACTGATTATACATATTACAATGGCCATTTTGTCTTACGGGGCTTTTACTCTTTCCTTTGTTTTTTCATTGTTATATTTTATTCAATATAATTTATTGAAGAAGAAAAAATGGGGAAAAAGATTACTTCGATTAGGTGATTTGTCAAAACTAGATCACATGTCGTATGTATTAAATGTGATTGGAGTACCAATGCTGATATTATCTCTTTTATTAGGAATAATCTGGGCTTATATAAAGCTCGATCATTTTTATTGGTATGATGCAAAGGTCATTGGGTCATTTATTGTGCTCGTTACATATAGTTCTTATTTATATTTGAGAGTTGGAAAAGGACTTGAAGGAAAAACAATGGCTACATTAAATAATATGGCGTTTTTAGTCCTGCTCATTAACTATTTTTTATTTGGTAATTTGTCGCGATTTCATATTTGGCATTCGTAAGCAAGGAAGTGTAGTTTTAACGGTGAAGGAGGATAATGATGAGAGAAATTATTGTAGGTTCTCGTAGAAGTAAGCTTGCTTTAACCCAGACAAATTGGGTGATTGAACAATTAAAAGCATTAGGGGCACCATTTGAATTTAAAGTGAAAGAGATCGTTACTAAGGGTGATGTCATACTGGATGTGACATTATCAAAGGTTGGTGGAAAGGGTCTCTTTGTAAAAGAAATCGAACAAGCTATGCTAGATAAAGAAATTGATATGGCTGTTCATAGCATGAAGGATATGCCAGCTGTCTTACCTAATGGTTTAATTGTTGGTTGTATGCCAGCACGTGTTGATTATCGTGATGTATTAATTTCAAAGGATCATACGAAGCTTGCCGCTTTAAAGAAAGGGGCGATTATCGGAACGAGTAGCCTAAGAAGAAGTGCTCAGTTACTAGCCATTCGTCCTGATTTAAATGTAAAATGGATTCGTGGAAATATTGATACAAGACTATCTAAGCTGAAAAATGAAGAGTACGATGCGATACTATTAGCAGCTGCGGGCTTACATCGTATGGGGTGGACAGAAGAGGTAGTAACGGAATATCTTGAGCCAGAGATTTGTTTACCTGCGGTTGGTCAAGGTGCTCTTTCAATAGAATGTAGGGAAGAGGATTCAGACCTACTAGATTGGCTACAAAAATTCAATGATACGAAGACTGAAACGACTGTTAAGGCGGAACGCGTGTTTCTCCATGAGCTTGAAGGAGGTTGTCAAGTACCTATCGCGGGACTTGCAACGCTCTTAGAAGATCAGCAGATCAGATTAACAGGATTAGTTGGTACACCTGAAGGGAAAACCATTCTTAAAGAGACAGTAACTGGATCTGATTACTTGAAAGTTGGGCAAGAAGTAGCGAAACGACTAAAAGATCAAGGAGCCTTAGATATGATTAAGAAGGTAAAAGAGGACCTTAATTCTTAATGAAAGCATTGCCTCTTCATCATAAAACGATTGTGATTACTAGAGATGGAAAAAGTAACGAACAATTGGCTGCACATATATCGAAACTCGGTGGAGTGCCAATTTCAGTTCCGCTACTTGACTTTAGACTTTCAACCATAACTGAGCATGAAGAACGAATCATTCATGATCTTATGCAGTATGATTGGATTGTGTTTACGAGTGCAAATGGAGTAAGCTATTTTTTTGAACTGTATTATAAATTGAAAAAAGAATCTGTACTACGGTTACCTAACATCGCTGTAGTTGGAGAGAAAACAAAAAATTCCATTGAAGAGAGAGGATTTATTCCTTCACTAGTTCCAAAGGAATATGTGGCAGAGTGTCTCATTGAAATGTTCATGCAGGAGCCTATTGAACAAAAAAAGATCCTACTTATAAAGGGAAATCTTGCACGTCCGGTATTAGCGAATGGTTTAAAAGAGCTTGGAGTCACTGTACATGAGCTTGTTGTATATGAGACCTATTGTCCGGCGACTAGAGAACAGCTCAAACAGTTATTACATCAACGAGTGGATGCGATCACATTTACAAGTCCTTCAACCATTAAACATTTTGTACAGCTTTTACGAGATGAAAATTGGCAGTCTTGGATAAACAAGACACTTGTTTGTTGTATCGGTCCAATCACCCAAAAAACAGCACTGGAATATGGCATTATCCCGCAAATAGTACCGAATACTTATACGTTAGACCATTTGTTGGATGAATTAACTTTGTTTTTTATTAATAAGGAGGAAGAGCTAGATGGCACAATTTAAACGTCATAGAAGACTTCGCAGTTCGGCAAACATGCGTTCCATAGTCCGAGAAACTTATTTACATATAGAAGATTTTATTTATCCGCTTTTTATTGTTGAGGAAGAAAATACAAAGCAGGAAGTTCCTTCTATGCCTGGTGTATACCATTTATCCTTAGATTATTTAGTGAAAGAGGTTCAATCGATTGTAGACTTGGGAATCAAGTCGATTATTTTATTTGGTGTACCAAATGATAAGGATGAAGTAGGATCTTGTGCTTATCATGAGGAAGGAATTGTTCAAAAGTCAATAAAGCTTGTTAAAGAGCATTTTCCTGAATTAGTCGTGGTTGCGGATACTTGTCTTTGTCAATATACATCTCATGGACACTGTGGAGTCATTGAAGATGGGTATGTAGAAAATGATAAGAGTCTAGAGCTATTAGTGAAAACGGCTGTTAGTCAAGCACAGGCAGGAGCAGATATTATCGCACCATCAAATATGATGGATGGGTTTGTTGCGGCAATTCGTGAAGGATTAGATGAGGCTGGGTTTGTCGATACACCGATTATGTCTTATGCAGTCAAATATGCTTCTTCTTTTTACGGACCTTTCCGTGATGCTGCCCATAGTACACCTCAATTTGGCGACCGGAAGACATACCAAATGGACCCAGCTAACCGCCTCGAAGCTCTTCGTGAGGCTGAATCCGATCTAGCTGAAGGGGCCGATTTCTTGATTGTAAAACCAGCACTATCTTACTTAGATATTATTAGAGATGTAAAGGACTCGTTTAATGTTCCCGTGGTAGCTTACAATGTTAGTGGTGAGTATTCTATGATAAAGGCTGCTGCTCAAAACGGTTGGATTTCTGAAAAAGAGATTGTGCTAGAAATGTTAACAAGTATGAAGCGTGCTGGAGTCGACTTGATTATTACGTACTTTGCGAAAGATGCTGCAAACTGGTTGTCTGAAAATGAAAAATAGGAGGCCGAACATATGAAGCAATTTTCGAAATCTGTAGCTGCTTTTAGTGAAGCACAGACAGTGTTACCAGGTGGGGTTAATAGCCCGGTTCGTGCATTTAAATCAGTGAAAATGGATCCTGTTTTTATGGAAAGAGGGAAAGGATCGAAAATTTATGATATTGATGGAAATGAGTACATAGATTATGTTCTTTCTTGGGGACCATTAATTCATGGTCATGCTGATGATAAACTCGTTGAAGCATTAAAAAAAGTAGCAGAGCTTGGGACAAGCTTTGGTGCACCTACGATACTAGAAACAGAACTTGCTAAGCTTGTTATTGAAAGAATTCCATCGATTGAGATGGTGAGAATGGTCAGCTCTGGTACAGAAGCTACGATGAGTGCACTTAGACTAGCAAGAGGTTATACAGGTAGAAATAAAATTATGAAATTTGAAGGCTGCTACCATGGTCACGGAGACTCCCTTTTAATTAAAGCCGGTTCAGGTGTTGCAACATTAGGACTCCCGGATAGTCCAGGTGTACCAGAAGGCATTGCTCAAAATACGATTACCGTTCCTTATAACGATATGGAAAGTGTCAAGTATGCATTTGAGCAATTTGGAGACGATATTGCAGGTGTTATTATTGAGCCAGTTGCAGGTAATATGGGTGTTGTTACACCTCTACCAGGTTACTTAGAGGCACTCAGGGAAATTACTAATCAATATGGTGCTCTACTAATCTTTGATGAAGTAATGACGGGATTCCGTGTTGGCTATCATTCTGCACAAGGGAAATATGGAGTTACACCAGATCTTACTTGCTTAGGAAAGGTAATCGGCGGAGGACTTCCAGTAGGAGCTTACGGGGGACGCCGTGAGATTATGGAAAAGATTGCGCCAAGCGGTCCTATCTATCAAGCTGGAACATTATCTGGTAATCCACTTGCAATGACAGCTGGTCTTGAAACGTTGCGTCAACTTACACCTGAAACATATGCCGAATTTGATCGGAAAGCTGATCGTTTAATTGAGGGATTAACAAAAGCTGCACAAAAATATGAACTCCCTCACAGATTAACAAGAGCAGGATCAATGGTTGGTTTCTTCTTTACGGATGTAGAAGTTACAAATTATGAACAAGCAAAAACATCAAATTTAGATATGTTTGCTGAGTATTATCGTAACATGCTTGAAGAAGGTGTGTTTTTGCCACCTTCACAGTTTGAAGGAATGTTCCTTTCAACCGTACACTCTGATGAGGATATTGAAAAAACGATTGAAGCAGCAGAAAAGTCATTTTCTAGACTTAAGAAATAATTGGAAAAACCACTTCATACATTTGTATGGGGTGGTTTTTTTTGATAAGTTAAGAAAATATTTGCGAGTGTGAGTTTCTCGGTATGTCCAAGATGATAAAAACTTCAAGAAACGTTACATTCTTTAAAGTTTTTTTCATAAACAAGCTTTTTGAAACATAAACCTGTAATGACATTGTAAATTAATTTGAGGGGTTTGAAAGGAGGAGCGGACTTGACAGTTGAAAACCAATCGTCTATACGATTTTCTGTAGAAGAGTCCATTTGGTTCCAAAGAGGACAGGAAGTATCTGAGTTATTATCAATGTCTTTAGATCCAGATATCGTCATTCAAGAACATGATCAATATATATCTGTTAAAGGTGGATTAGTCTTAACAGGAGAGTATCATGCTCAAACAGAAGATGATGGTAGAGAGGTTAATAGACCTGAAACAGCAAGAAACGTTCATGAGGTTACAACTCGTGAAGATGGGGTAAGTGAGCTAAGACACAAGTTCCCAGTAGATATTACGATTCCAAAAAATCGCATCCAAAATTTAAACGATGTCTATGTCACGATTGAAGCATTTGACTATGAATTACCTCAACGTGGGAATCTGCTATTAGAAGCTGATTTATCCATAACAGGTATTTATGGTGATGAGAAACAACAAGCAGCATTTGAGGAAGAAAGAGAAGAAGAAAGTCGTGAAGAGGAAGATGTAGAAGTGGATGAAACGATAGAGGAAGTTCAATCCACTCAGGAAGAACCACCAGGGGATGACGAAGATGTAGTAGAGGAAGTAACAGCTGAAGATGCTCACCATGATCTTCAGGAAGATTTACAAGAAAATATTGAAGAAGAATTGGTAGCACCGTTAATGAGAGGTTCATATTCAGAGGAATCTGAAGAGCCTGTGACGAATGAAGACCCATTCACTCCGTTTGTCGTTGAAGCAAAAAGTGAACATCCTGAAGAAGAGGTGGAAGTTTCAGAGGAAAAGACAGACGAAGTCGAAGAGACCGTTGCTTATGTACGTACAGCACCACAGCTAGAATTCAAGAGTCGTGTAGAGCAACCAGAAGCAAGTAATCCGGCTGAATCAAACGATTCTGGGTCTAATGATGAAAATACTTTGTACCTAACAAAGTTATTTGCAGATGAAAATACATCTGAGACAGCGAAATTAAGAATGTGTATTGTCCAAAAGGATGAAACTCTAGAAATGATTGCAGAGCGGTATGATGTTCAGGCGCAATCGTTGATTAGAATTAATCATTTAGATCGAGAGCATTTAGCTGAAGGACAAATATTATACATTCCAGCTCTAGTTGGAAATCGAAAGTAAGAGGTTAAAAGAAACGTGAGTGAGGTTCTCTCCTCACGTGTTTCTTCTTTTTCAATGAGTAATAGAAAAGGAAGTGTAATAATCGATGACAACTGAATTACTTCAGCAATATCAACCTTTGTTAAGAGAATATGGCATTGAACCACAATTTATTGAGGATTTAGGCCGTGTGAAAAAAATCCATTCTACTGATGGAATACTAGCTTTGAAACAAGCAAAGCTTCCATATAATGAAATAGCTCACTACGAGAGAAAACTACAATTTTTACAATATAAAAGCTATGGATATAGCGTTCCAGTATATCGAACAAAAACTGGGAGTTTTTTTGTTTTTGATAATCACTATAGTGCTTACTATTTAATGCCGTGGTTAGATTCATATAATGATGAAGAGGAACGAAACGATCATGCTTTTCAGCTATTTAAACAGCTAGGAGAACTACATGCCAACTCATTGAAAGAAGAGAGGCTTAAAGATGGTGAAGTAGATGAGCTTGTAGACTGGATAAAGGATCATTGGCAAAAAAGAAGGGATGAGCTTGAGCTATTTATCGAGAAGTGTGAAGAGAACACATATATGTCGCCCTTTCAACTATATTACTGTACGTATTTTCAAGAGATGATGAGAGCACAAGAGTTTGCATTAAGGAAATTAGATGATTGGAAAGAAATGATGGACGAGAAAAAGAAATATCGCACTGTTTTTATACACGGTCAACCTTCATTCCATCATTTTTTATATAATGTAGAAGGTCAAGGTCTTTTTGTTAACTTTGAACGGTCAGGTTATTCTTCCCCTATCCATGATTTGCTTTACTTTTTTTACCGGTCGTGTAAAACGTACCCACTCCACACGGATGATCGTTTCCAATGGTTTCAAACGTATCGAAGTCATTTTCCTTTACAAGAAGATGAAGTTACTTTATTTATGGCGTACTTGGCTTATCCAGAAAATATGTATAGAGTAGTAAAAGAATATCAGAGTAAGAGCAGTAAGAGTGAATTAAAGTCATTACAGCTTCTCCAGCGATCTTATTGGCAAATGAAAAACATTGAATATTTTCTTACGAACATCGTTGTGTTTGAAGAAGAGAAGAAGAAAAAAGAACAACAAGAGTCCCAGGAATCATAAGGGAATCTTGGTGTTCTTTTTTATAGCCATTCTAAGTGAAAGCTAACTGCCAGTAAAATTAGTATTCCTAAAAGGATAACGTCGAATGGGGTAGGGATAAAGATTGTTCGAACTCCTTGGAAGATTGTAATTGGAATAATTACTTGTATTGTGACGGAGCGGCAATACCTCAACCAAGGAGGAAGGGTATAGGGGTTATATCTTCTTTTCATAAATTGCCCTCCTTACAGTATGTTCTATGTATTACAGTGTATGTACATCAACATCAAAAGGTGAAAATCAGATAGGCTCATCACCATTTTTTGTATAAATTCAAAAAAATACGGGAATACTTATTGACGATTCAGTGGGAATTTCGTAGACTATGTTATATATTTTAAAATTATAAATGCAAAGACAGGGAAGAGTACAGGTAAGCTCCTTCAGAGAGAGAAACAAGTAGCTGAGATGTTTCTTAGGTAAGTTAACTGGAATGTCGCCCTTGAGCAGCTCTTTTGAATAAAGTAGGAAGAGCCGGTGAAGTGCCGTTATTTTATTGAGTGTGTAGAACATAACGTTTTTTCGTTCTGCAAAAAAAGGTGGTACCGCGAAAATATAACTCCTTTCGTCCTTTTATGGATGATAGGAGTTTTTTATTTTTTACAGAAAATATAAGCTTCGGATCTCGGCGTTGCTCAGAAAATTAAAAATCCTCATTTAAACAACCTAAACTCCGATTTTTAATTTTTTTCGCGCCTTGCCTCCTCGCTACTATTTCCTGTAAGTGACAGTCACTACCCGAAATTTGTCGAATTGTCAAAAAAGGGAGTCAATGCACAAAATTTGTCGAACAGAAACAAGGGAGGAATTAGGATGGAAACGAATGAACAAATGCTTTCAACGAAGTATGATCCAAAAGCTGTTGAAGCAGGCCGATATGATTATTGGCTTAAGGGTAAGTTTTTTGAGGCGAAGCCTGAGGAAGGGAAAGAACCGTATACGATCGTTATTCCTCCTCCAAACGTAACAGGGAAATTGCACCTTGGTCATGCATGGGATACGACCCTTCAGGATATTATGACGCGAATTAAACGTATGCAAGGTTATGATGTTTTATGGCTACCAGGTATGGATCATGCCGGGATAGCTACACAGGCGAAGGTAGAGGCAAAGCTTCGTGAAGAAGGGAAGTCTCGCTATGATTTAGGTCGTGAAAAATTCCTTGAGGAATCTTGGAAGTGGAAAGAAGAATATGCAAGTCACATTCGAAAGCAATGGGCGAAGCTTGGACTTGGATTAGATTACTCTCGTGAACGCTTTACGCTAGATGAAGGTCTTTCTAAAGCGGTTCGTGATGTTTTCGTTTCACTTTACAATAAAGGGCTTATATATCGTGGTGAATACATTATTAACTGGGATCCAGCTACGAAGACAGCTCTTTCTGATATAGAGGTTATATACAAAGATGTTCAAGGTGCGTTCTACCACATGAAATATCCTCTAGCTGATGGATCAGGACATATTGAAGTAGCGACAACTCGTCCAGAAACTATGCTAGGAGATACAGCAGTAGCAGTTCATCCAGAAGATGATCGATATAAGCACCTTATCGGAAAGACCGTCATTCTTCCAATTGTAGGACGTGAAATTCCAATCATTGGAGATGACTATGTGGATATGGAGTTTGGTTCAGGTGCTGTTAAAATTACCCCTGCTCATGATCCAAATGATTTTGAAATTGGAAATAGACATAACTTGCAGCGTATTCTAGTCATGAATGAAGACGGAACGATGAATCAAAATGCTGGAAAGTACCAAGGCATGGATCGTTTTGATTGCCGTAAACAAATTGTAAAAGATCTTCAGGAAGAAGGTATTCTGTTTAAGATTGAAGAGCATACTCACTCCGTTGGACATAGTGAACGTAGTGACGCCGTTGTTGAACCTTACTTATCTACACAATGGTTCGTAAAAATGAAGCCACTAGCCGACAGAGCTGTAGAACTTCAAAAGACTGAAGGGAAAGTAAACTTTGTTCCAGATAGATTTGAGAAAACATACGTACATTGGATGGAAAACATTCATGACTGGTGTATTTCTCGCCAGCTTTGGTGGGGACACCGTATTCCAGCCTGGTATCATAAAGAAACCGGTGAGGTGTATGTAGGTCATGATGCCCCGAGCGATGAAGAAAATTGGGAACAAGATAAAGATGTATTAGATACTTGGTTCAGTTCAGCGTTATGGCCGTTTTCAACCATGGGCTGGCCAGAAGAGGATGCAGCTGACTTCAAACGTTATTATCCAACAAATGTTCTTGTTACTGGTTATGACATCATTCTTTTCTGGGTATCTAGAATGGTATATCAAGCCCTGGAATTCACAGGAAAACGTCCATTTGACGATGTATTAATACACGGATTAGTTCGTGCTGCTGACGGTCGTAAGATGAGTAAGTCACTTGGTAATGGTGTAGATCCAATGGATGTTATTGATCAGTACGGAGCAGATTCACTTCGTTATTTCTTATCAACAGGTAGCTCACCTGGTCAAGATTTACGTTTTAGTATGGAAAAGGTAGAAGCGACTTGGAATTTTGCAAACAAGATTTGGAATGCTTCAAGATTTGCGATGATGAATATGGAAGGTCTAACGTATGAGCAGCTTGATCTATCAGGAGAAAAATCTGTAGCTGACAAGTGGATCCTTACTCGACTAAATGAGACGATTCAAGAAGTGACAAAGCTTGTTGAAAAATATGAGTTTGGTGAAGTTGGGCGTATCCTTTATAATTTCATCTGGGATGATTTCTGTGACTGGTATATTGAAATGGCGAAGCTACCATTATATGGTGAGGATGAAGCTGCTAAGCTAACGACACGTTCAATTCTTGCGTATGTACTAGATAATACGATGAGATTGCTACATCCATTTATGCCATTTATTACAGAAGAAATTTGGCAGTATTTACCTCACCAAGGTGAGTCTATCACGATTGCTGAGTGGCCTAAGGTTCGCTCGGAACTATCTGATGATTTAGCAGCAAGTGAAATGAAGCTATTGGTTGATATAATTAGAGCTGTACGTAATATTCGTGCAGAGGTAAACACACCAATGAGCAAGCAAATTAAACTTCAAATAAAAGCGAAGGATGATGCAACCCTCGCGAAGCTTGAAAAAAACCGTTCCTACATTGAGCGTTTCTGTAATCCAAGTGAACTAAATATCGGATTAACGATCGATACAAATGAAAAAGCAATGACCGCAATCGTAACGGGTGCTGAATTATCTTTACCACTCCAAGGCTTAATCAATGTAGATGAAGAAATAAAACGATTGGAAAAAGAGCTTGAAAAGCTAAATAATGAGGTTGAGCGAGTTCAAAAGAAACTAGGAAACGAAGGATTTGTAAGCAAAGCACCAGCTAATGTAATTGAAGAAGAGAGACTAAAAGAAAAAGACTATATTGAAAAGCGTGACACAGTTCTAGAGCGAATTGAAGACTTAAAAGCGCTATAATCGATTTAGTAAGTGGAGGCGATAACAATCGTCTCCATTTCTTTAAAATAGTACTATTTGTGGACTTTTTATTGGAGGAAAATATGTTATGTTTACTTCTTATGATCAAGCACTAAACTGGATCCATTCAAGGCTAAGGTTAGGAGTTAAGCCTGGGCTGAAACGAATGGAATGGATGATGGAACGACTTCAACACCCAGAGCGAAGAATTAGGGCTATTCACGTAGCAGGTACAAACGGGAAGGGTTCAACGGTAAGCTATATTCGTTCTATCTTACAAGAAGCTGGTTATGAAGTCGGAACCTTTACTTCTCCGTACATTGAACAATTTAATGAACGGATTAGTATAAACGGAGTCCCTATTTCAAATGAAGAAATGTTGGATTTAGTAAATCAAATTAAGCCATTAGCAGATGAGCTAGAACAAACTGATCTTGGATCACCGACAGAATTTGAAGTCATAACTGCGATGTCCTTATTATACTTTGGATATACCCATTTAACTGATTTTGTGATTTATGAAGTAGGTCTTGGTGGAAGGCTTGATTCTACGAATATTGTTCATCCGATGGTCTCAGTTATTACAACTATTGGGTTTGATCACATGTCTATACTCGGGAACACGATTGAAGAAATCACCTTTGAAAAAGCGGGCATTATTAAATCGGGAATCCCAGTTATTACGGGAGTGCAACAATTTGAAGCTCTTAATGTTATTGAAAAAGTTGCTAAGGAGAAGAAGGCAAAAGTTTATCTTTACAACAGAGATTTCTTAATAGAACACGATGCTCCAGTACCGTCTATAGGTGAAAGATTTACCTTTTGTTCTGAACGTAATCGTATTGAGAACCTAGAGATTTCTATGAAGGGTGCGCATCAAGTGTTAAATGCTTCTCTCGCAGTAAAGGTTATTGAGTATTTACAAACGTATTTCTCGGTACAAATTGATGAGGGGCATATTCGTAAGGGCCTTTTTAAAATGTTCTGGCTTGGGCGGTTTGAAACGGTATGTGAACAACCACATATAATTATAGATGGTGCTCATAACCCAGAAGGTATCCAAGAACTTATTAAAACTGTACAATCACACGTAAAGGATCAGGAAATAACGGTTATGTTTAGTGCACTACAGGATAAAAAACTGGATGAGATGATTCAATTATTGCAGTCTATCGGTAAAAAATTGATTTTTACTTCCTTTGATTTTCCTAGAGCAGTACCAGCAGAGAAGCTTTTTGAATCTTTCCCATACCATCATGCGGAAATGCATATTGATTATAAACAAGCTATCGAACAAACCATTCACTCAATGGAAAAGAATGAAGTCCTTCTAATAACAGGATCCTTATATTTTATTTCTGAAGTAAGACAATATCTAAAAAATAGAGCATAGAATGAAATATAGTACTTTTGTAAGAGGAACAAACTACTAATTTTTTTGTGACATCTATCTGAATATTTGATAAAATGAAATTATATATTCATGAAAGCAAGAAATTATTAGTAGAGTAGAGGAGAGGAGGAGCTTATGGGCGTAAGTGTAAAGAGACAAATAATGATATACCTAGCATGGCTTCTCTTATTTCCTACATTACTTTGGATGATATATATAAATTTCCAACCACCTGTTCCGTTTTTTGAAACGGATATGATTACTTTCTTACTATTAATGTGCATTGTCTCTGCATTACCAATCATTGTAAATGATACGCCAATTTTCTTTACAAACGGTGTATCACTATCTGTCTTTTTAGTGTTTGGACTATTTGCCGAAGTCGTTTTTATGCAAATTGCTTTAATTGTACTGATGGTAAAAGTTAGGGTAAGTAACAAAGACTTTTTCAGAGTGCCGATGAATTCCTTAATGTTTCTATTCATTTCATTATCTGGTGCTTTTGTCTATTATGGGCTTGGCGGAAAGCACGGTGAATTTGAATTAAATTCAACGAATACTTATATTCCGATTATTACGTACGTGTTAACAGTGGTTCTCTTCAATCATGTAACCCTTCATTTAGTAAGAAAATTTATATATAAACGATCTGTTATTTTTTTTAGTAGGGATTTAATTTGGGAAGTTATGACCACCTTGTTTACCATTCCAGTAGGATTTGTGTTATATGTCCTTTATAGTGAAATTGGAATTACAGGTGTGTTTTATGTTGGGTTGCCATTTGTCAGTTTAGCAATTATTTTAAAGTTATATTACTCAAGTCAAAAGGTGAATACGTATCTTCAAGATGTAAGCTCAATTGGTCATCAGCTAACGGAGCGATTAGAAGTAAACGAGGTTTTGACTCTATTTATTGCGAAACTTTCCGATATGCTGAAAGTGGACGTAGCATACATTGTTGATGTTTCAAATAATAATCGTTTTGAGTTATTACGGTACATGGAGAATGGGAAAGAAGTAGAAATCTCTGATGCAACTTTTCATCAAGACACTGGAATAAGCAGATATGTGTACGAACAAAAACAGCCTGTACTATTTAAAAAGAGATCTGAGTGGTCGTTCTTGGCTTCAGGGTTTCTTCCATCAAGTGTTGAAAGTGTGATTTCTGTACCAGTAAAACGTCATCAACAGGTAGTTGGAATTATTACATTAGCCTCTACACAAAAAAGAGCATATGAACGATTCCAGTTGATGATCGTTGATATATTAGCGAACTATTTAGCAGTAGCTATTGAGAATGCAAAGCATCATGAAGCAACTAAGAATATTAGTGAGAGATGCGCTCTTACATCTTTATATAACTATCGTTATTTTGAGAACAAACTGGAGGAAGAATTTAAAGTCATTTCGGAAAACCCTTCTGCTACCATCTCACTTGTTTTACTAGACCTTGATCATTTTAAATCTGTGAACGATACGTACGGTCATCAAGCAGGAAACGAAATATTAAGCCAGCTAGCAGAGAGATTAGTAGAAATCGTTGGAGCGAAAGGGACAGTAGCCCGTTATGGAGGAGAAGAATTTGCAATATTGCTCCCAAATCTAGATCGATTTACATGTTTTAAACTGGCAGAAACGATTCGACTAGCAATCTCTAACACTCCATTTACGATACAGAATCACTTAGAAGAGAATAATAAGAAGTTGAACATTAGAATTACTGCAAGTATTGGTATTGCATCTGCCCCAGATGATGGAGATGACCCTATGGCACTCATTAGACACGCTGATCGAGCATTATATACAGGAGCAAAGCAAAAAGGAAGAAATAAAGTTGCACAATATGTAAAATAGGCCTTTCGATTAATTCGAGAGGTTTTTGTTTTTGATAGGCATAAAAGGAAAATTAGAGAGTTTGTAGAAGATTGTATATAGGTAAATTGAATAATTTTTTTACTATTGACTCAAAGAATGTAACCTTCATGTAAATCGCTGGCTATTATAAAAAATAATTGCCATTGAATCATTCTTTTATAAAAAGGTATTTTGTAATACAATGAAAATAAGTCGAATTATGTCGTATTATCGATTGCTTTTTAAGTCATACGCACTTCCCAAAATACTATTCACCTATAACAGTTATTAATGTTTACTTACAAAGAGAGTGAGGTGAGATTTTTTTGGATTATATATTTTTACTTATCGCCCTTATTTTATTTGGTCTAATATTATGGGTTTTACCTTTTGGTTTTCAATTCAAGGGAAAGCTTTTGTTATTGTTCCTTGTTTCGTTGTTGACAATTGTTGGCTATTTAGCTAATACGATAATGGCTATCTGGCAAACGGCAAGTATATTATTTGTCTTGGTTACTTTAATCACATTTGTTATTTATCAAAGAGCAGGTCATCTCTTTGAGACAACTGAAATTATCCATGAGGAAACACAGGAGCAAAAAAGGTTCATTATCCCTGTACGGGAAAAAAGTCCTGAAAAACTTCCTTTTGTACCTAGTATGAGGTCAAATGAGGAAGTAGTTTCTCACAATGAAGATATTGAACATGAACATGAAGATGAAGTATGTAATGATGCACCTATTCCACCTGACAATGCTGAATCAGATCTAAACGAGATTAAATATGAACCTGAACTTATAGATAATGAAATTGAGCCTATACTTTCTGAAAATAAAGAACATATCGGTGTCAAAGGGCTACTAGAAAATATTACCGAACATAAAGAAAAAAATGAGCCGGATCAATATGTAAACATGAAAGTAGAAAAATCTAATGAGATCTCATCTCCAAAGAGCTCTGTTAATATTGATGAGGATTTAGAGGTTCTATTACATCGTAATTTAGAATCAGATAATGAACTAGCGGATGAAACAATGGAGAGGCCATTACTTATAAAAAAAGACGATGAACCTACTCCCTTAATCCGAGACTTAGAATCGTTAGTTGAGGGAGAAGAAGTAAATAAAAAAGAATCAGAAGAAATTGAAGTTGGCTTTTTACGGTCCTTTGATCAGTTCGAAGTGATTGAGGAACTTCAACTTGAACCTGTTCAACAAAAAAAGCAGGATTCCTTAAAGGAAAAAGAGTATCACGAGTTACCTTTCGATGTTATCGAGGAGCTAAAAGAATTTCCAACTGAAAAAGACAGGAACAAAGATTAAAGTGGTCCTATGTTTTCGTATTAGAACTTTAAAGCAGCCATAAACTACACGTACGAAAGGGGGCTCTTGATGTGAGAAGTAAGGAATTCATGAAATTATTTTCATCATTATTACTTGGAATCATGTTTGTGTTAAGCTTCTCACAACTTGGGGCCTATGGTTACAAGCATGTTTTCAAGAATAATAGTGTTTTTGAACAAAATACGATCATTGGAAATGTGGATGTATCTGGGATGACAGAGGAAGAGGCTTCAAAATATTTAACCGAATCATTTAATGCATGGTTCCAATCGAGTATTCTCACCCTCAATTATAAAGAAGTAGAAAAAAGATTGGCTTCAGAAATGTTTCGATTTTCAATATATGATAGTGTGAATCTAGCTGAAAATGGAAAAGTCTCACCATTAATCATTACTGTTGAAGAATCCGTATATAAAGAAATGATTGGTGCTTTTAATGATTCGGTCCTTGAAGCAGCAATCAACGATGAACTCCTTAAGAAGGAAATCTTAAATGTAGTAACAACCATGCAAACGGGGGAATTTTCCTTTAAATTGATTGATTATATTGAGGAAGATCTAGAAACAGTCGTTGTTTCCGAAGGAGCAGTTAACCTCACCGAAGAACAAGTGATTGTAATGACAAATGCTCTAGAAAATCGAAATCAGCTTGTGATTCCTCCATTAAGCCAAGTATCGGTTTTACAGTATATACATGACCAAGAGATACAGCTTTCAAATGAAGAGTTGAATATTTTAGCTTCTGCACTATACAAAACTATCCTTCCTACTAACTTTGACATAGTAGAAAGGCATACAAGCAGAGCTTTTCCAGGTCATGTAGAACTAGGATTTGAAGCACGGATTTTAGATAAAAGTATGGATCTTTCCTTTCACAATCCGAATTCAACTGAATATGTGGTAAATATGACGATTCAAAAGCAACAATTAAAAATGGAGCTTGTCGGTGCTCCATTTGTATATGAGTATGAAATTCTTTTAAAGGATAAACAAACGTTTCCCCCGAAATCTATCTTACAATTTGATCCAAAACTACCATATGGGGAATCTCGAGTTGAAGAAGAAGGACAAGAAGGCTACTTAGTGACGGTGGTTCGTAATAAAATGGATAAGAACGGAAGCGTCCTTGATTATGATACGATATCAGAAGATTTTTATCCTCCCGTTCATCAAATTGTCGTGACGAGCATTTTGCCGAAAGATGAAGTATTAGATGAAAATGAAGTTGTTGAAACACCTGTCGATACTAATGGAGTTAACACGAATCCAACTGAAGAAGATGAGACAGAGAACATTAGTGAGTAGGACAAGTCAGAGGCTTGTCCCTTTTTATAACTATTGAAGGATTGTGATTGAAAATGTGGAACCAACAAAATGGAATGACGTTATTTGAAGTACTAGCTGCAATAGTGATCTTATCAATTATTGCTATAGTTCTAATGAATTCTATGGGCTTTACGTCAATAGCATTTTCTAAAAGTGACAAAAAGGTAGAAGCTATTTTAATAGCGGAAACAGAGTTGAAAGTCAAATTGCATGAACTAGAAATTGCGTCTCCTCCAATAAACGTTTGTACTACCTCATGTACAGAATCGAAGAGTGTGAATCGAAATGGACACAATTATCACATCTCTATTATAGAAACTTCTCTCACCCAAACCCCAGCATATAATTATTCAAGTCAAAATCCATATGTTTCAATGCAGGGAATTGCGGTTATGTACAATGGAACATCTAATGAACAACGCCTAATTACGGTTGTAGTTGATTGGGAGCGATAAAATGAAAAGTGAAAAAGGTCTGACCTTACTTGAAATTCTAGTAACTATTACAGTGTTTTTTATCGTTGTAGGTGTCTGCTTTACCATGTTCTCCACAGTAAACTTATTCGTGAATACCTCTGAAGAGAAATTTAATCGTCATACTGATCAAAACCTTACGATTAACTCTATAACGAAGGAAATTGCAGATCCAGTAGAATTATATTATAGTATTTCACCGATTCAAGAGCTGAGGTTTAAGAACTACAAAGGTGATGTCAAATCTATACGTTACGAAGCGACCACACATACATTAAGCTTCGTTTCATCTTCATCGAATGATATTATGAGCTTCAATGACAGTCAAATTTTTGTCCTATCTGAAAATGTATCCAATTTTGTATTAACAGATCAGAATGGAGGATCTGTTCCAACAGAAGTTATCTTAGATAGTGATGTTCTTTATTCACTACGACTTACCTTTCAATCGATAAAACCAAATGCTAATGGAACGGAAGAAATTAGAACAAATGAAGTAACAATCAATATCAAACCTTTTAAACAATAAAAGCTGAGTAGAAAAACTACTCAGCTTTATTAATTACAGCTCGTAAAAGGGCCTCTACTCCCGTTTAATAAACTACTTGATGATAACAGAGTACCACATCGTTTTGCATTTGAAGGGATAGTTGATGCATTTTTGTTAACAAACATATTGTCAACATAAATGATTCCCACGTTAGGTTCAAGTGTAAATGTTATCAAGCCACTATTCTTTTTCTGACTGTAGCTTTCCGAGTAATCAGCATAAATATTTTTAGACGCTGTAACGGATACATTACTCTCAGCGATAAGAGTTGTGTTTTCCATATAAACATTACCATCTTTCGCTGTAATCGTTACATCACTAAAGATACTATTACTACTATCTTCCAGTCTCGTTCCTGAAATAAGAATATCCCCACCATTAGCTGTTAAGATTAACCCTTGATTTTGAGAACCGTTACCTGAGGAAGTAAGTGATACTCCTTCTTCAATTGTGATACCATTTTCAGCAGTAAACTCAATATATTCTCCATTTGGAGCAGTATAGGTTCCAACTTCACTCTTTACGATAATTTTATCAGCTGTCGTAATAGTAGGCTGAATTAATACTACTGTTTGAGTACCATCAGGCTCTTCGATTAAGACATATCCATCATCGATTGGTGCGGATGCAGCAAGTACGGTAGTTGATGTCGCATTACTTACAAGTTTTCCTGATGATTTTGCGGTTGCTGAGAACACGTCACCCTCATATAACGGTCTGTATAATGTTAACGAGAAATTTCCGTCGACAGTTGCTTGTACAGAGTATATATTTCCATCTCTTTTATCTGTAATAGTTACAGTAGAGCTAGGCTCTGCTGTTCCAGTAATATAGTTTGGAGAGGTTGTGGTTGCAGTTTGTAAACTAAGCACAGGTGTGTCTGTTTTTTCAGTAATGGGACTAGGTGTTACTGCCTTTGTCATCACTTTTTTATTAAAGAATCTTTCTCCGCTGTCCTTTTGGCGGTTTTGATTATGATCTCCAGTAATCGCTTCAACGACTACTACATAATCGTCACTCGAAGTCATATCTGAATAAGTCAGATAACGATTTGTGTATTCAGCAGCAAGGGAAGAAGGTACTGCGTACTGATAATAGTCGATGCTTTCTCCATTAGGCAAAGTAATGGGTAGGTACCCATAGTTTGTCTGAAACGTATCTGGGGATTGAATGTATGTTTGCATTCCTGATACTGCCAGATTATACGCTAATTTTTCATACTCATTTCGAGTATCATTCGCACTCATTGTAGTTGTATATGAAAAAATAATAGGCAATGTGATCGCTAATACAGCAAATATAAGTAGAACATATATAAGGGCAGACCCATCTTCGTTTTGAAGGGCTTTCATTAACTCCCTCCTCTCTTGTTACCTATATTATACTACATCTCACTTTTGGTGAGGAATGATTTGTCATATAACAGTGTATTTCACAATAGATCAGAATTTAATATAATAAGATTATGCTAGACTATAAAACGATCATAATTTAGTGTTGTGTGTAGGATAAAGGGAGTGGGAAAATGGTAGGAAAACGAAAGAGGTTGGGTAACCTACTAGTAGAGGCTGGTTTGATTACAGATAATCAATTGCAGGATGCTTTAAATACAAAAAAAGAAGGGCAAAAACTAGGAGACTCCCTACTAGAAAAAGGATTTATTTCCGAGCAACAACTGATAGAAGTACTTGAATTTCAGCTCGGGATTCCTCATATATCCTTGTACAAATACCCTATTGATACAAGCTTAATGAACATCGTACCAAAGGATGTCGCACGTCGTAATCTGCTTATCCCCATTAAGAAAGAAGGAAACCAGCTAACAGTTGCGATGAATGATCCCATGGATTATTATGCAGTGGATGATTTACGTTTATCAACTGGCTTTCAAATTTCTCAAGTGATTGCCACGAGAGATGAGATTCTCTCGGCCATTAATAAGTATTATAACAATGAGGAATTTCCAGAGGACTTTGATGTAAATGATGGAGATCAAGATGGTGAGAACGCACCTGCTATTCGTCTAGTAAATCAAATTCTAGCAAGTGGTATCCAGCAAAAAGCGAGTGATATTCACATTGATCCACAGGAAACGAATCTTCTTGTACGTTACCGCGTTGATGGACTTTTAAAAACAGAACGCACTCTGCCAAAATCTATCCAAAACGTATTAATAGCACGTATTAAAATCATGGCTAATTTAAATATTACCGAGACTAGACTACCTCAGGATGGACGAATAAAAGTAGAATTAGAATATGCTACTGTTGACCTACGTATTGCCATTCTACCAACAATCTTTGGGGAAAAAATAGTAATCCGTATATTAGACTTAAGTAACGCCTTAAATAAACTTTCACAATTAGGCTTTAACAAGATAAACTTGCAAAGATTTGTAAAGCTAATTGAACGACCATCTGGTATGGTACTGATTACGGGTCCAACAGGATCAGGGAAATCATCTACCCTATATTCAGCCCTTAACCACCTAAACACAGAGGAAGTAAATATTATTACCATTGAGGACCCGGTTGAATATCAAATTCAAGGAATCAATCAAGTCCAGGTAGGCCATACGATTGGTTTGACGTTTGCAAATGGGTTACGATCTATTTTACGTCAGGACCCAAACATTGTCATGGTCGGGGAAATAAGAGATGTTGAAACAGCTGAAATTGCTGTTCGTGCTTCGTTAACCGGTCATGTTGTTCTAAGCACGATGCATACAAATAGTGCGATTGGAACGATTCCGAGACTGGTCGATATGGGAATCGAGCCATTTCTTGTTGTTTCGTCTCTATCTGGCATTGTTGCACAGCGTCTAGTACGAAAAATTTGTCAGGAATGTAAAGAAGAACTGATGCCTTCAGAAATGGAACATGATGTATTTCAAAAACGGGGGCTAAAAGTCGACCACGTGTATAGAGGCAATGGTTGCAAGGCTTGTCATGAAACTGGGTATAAAGGTAGAATTGCCCTACATGAAGTGCTCGTCATTGACGATAAAATAAGAAATATGATGATGAACAATAATTCAATACATGCAATTAGAGATTATGCACTTAAAAATGGCATGATATTTCTGATAGATGATGGTCTCTTAAAAGTAAAACAAGGATTAACGACAGTTGAGGAAGTACTGAGAGTTGCGCTAAGTGAGTAGGAGGTGATAGCGTTGAAGGAGAGGTTAGATCATATATTGCAAGCAGCATTTGAACTAGAAGCGTCAGACATTCACTTAACTGTTGGAGTTGCTCCCATATTGAGAATAAATGGCGACTTAAAGCAGTATGGCAAAGAAGCGCTTAAACCTGAAGATACAGAGAACATGGCTAAGTCAATCGTACCAGAGGACCTTTGGGTGTCATTCCTTGATAAAGGAGAATTAGATTTCTCATACGGAATACCGGGGGTTTCTCGCTTTCGTGTCAACACATATAAACAACGTTCCTGCATTAGTTTAGCAATACGTGTTGTACCCACACAAATCCCGACGCTTGAAGATTTAAAATTGCCAGAAGTACTCACAGACATAGCGGCGAAACATCAAGGGCTCATATTAGTGACAGGACCAACTGGAAGTGGTAAATCAACAACACTTGCGGCGATGATTGATTTTATGAACCGAAATATGAGACGGCATATTATCACCTTAGAGGATCCGATTGAGTATATTCATAAGCACAGGCAATGTATTATCGACCAGCGTGAGGTTGGCTTTGATACAAAAAACTTTTCAAATGGGCTTAGGGCCTGCTTACGTCAGGATCCAGACGTGATACTAGTTGGAGAAATGCGCGATTTAGAAACGATTTCGACTGCTATAACAGCTGCAGAAACAGGGCATTTAGTATTGGGAACACTTCATACAACAAATGCGCCAGCTACAATTGATCGTATCATTGATGTGTTCCCTCCGAATCAACAGCCGCAGGTAAGAATCCAGCTTGCAGCGACGTTAGCAGCGGTCATTTCACAGCGTTTATTACCAACAGCTGATCGAAAAGGTAGAGTAAACGTAAATGAAATCTTAATCAATAACTCAGCGATAAAAAATTTAATTAGAAACGAAAAAATCCACCAAGTTCATAGTGTCATGCAAACAAGCCGCTCTCTAGGGATGCATACACTTGATATGTCAGTGAGAGACTTGCTTGAGCAAAAAATTATAACGAGAGAGACAGCTGCTCCTTATTTACAGGAGAGTGGAGCATAGATGCCATTATTTAAATATCAAGGAAGAGATAAACGTGGCCGTAAAGTAGCTGGGCGAGTTCAAAGTGACACAAAGCGTGAAGCTATTGCAACATTGCGTGAAGAAGGTGTTGCTGTATTAAAAATTGACGAGATAAAAGGCATACTTTACCAGGAAATCAAGCTCGTTCAGGACAAAGTAAAGCTCAAGGATTTTGTCATCTACGTACGACAATTTTCAACCTTATTGAAAGCGGGTATTTCAGTAGTTGATGCTACTCATATTCTTTCCCAGCAAACAAGTAGTAAGGTTTTAAAAAAATCACTATTTGATATTGAAGAAGGTTTAAGAGGTGGTAATGCTTTTACAGACGCTGCTGAAAAACACCGAAAGATCTTCCCACCCCTATTTCTTAATATGATGAAGGCAGGGGAGATTGGTGGAAATGTGGATGAAATTTTGGATAGACTTGCAGACTATTATGAGAAACAAAATAAGCTAAGACAAAAAGTGAAATCAGCTATGACCTATCCCATTGCAGTTGGAAGTATTGCGATCGTAATTGTTGTATTCATGCTTACATTCGTCGTCCCGACTTTCGTTGATATGTTTTCCTCATTCGGAGCAGATCTGCCTGCTATTACAAGATTTGTGCTAGGGTTGTCAGCATTTTTTACCAAGTTTTGGTGGCTGTTGATAATACTTCTATTTGGATCGTATTTAGGAATTGTTGTTGCCTTAAATAATAAAGCCTCTAGGTATTATATAGATTATTTTATTTTACGTGTCCCAATCTTTGGTCCTTTGTTTCAAAAATCAGCTTTAGCTAGAATGACGAGGACGTTAAGCTCATTATTTGCAAGCTCTGTTCCAATATTACAAGCAATTTCGATAGTAGAACGTATCATTGGGAATGAAGTGATTGCAAGAGTCATTAAGAAATCAAGAATTTCGTTAGAGCAGGGAAAACCTTTAGCAGAGCCAATGAAGGAACACTGGGTATTCCCACCACTCGTCAGTCAAATGGTTGCAGTCGGTGAAAAAACGGGTTCACTCGATGTCATGCTAGACAAGATAGCCGATTACTATGAGTCGGAAGTAGAAGCGACTACTGATCAAATTAAGTCACTCATTGAACCAATGATGATCATCTTCTTAGCAGTCATTGTTGGAGGAATTGTTGCTTCCATTGCTGTACCTATGTTCAGTATTTTCGAAAATATTGGGTAACAAGTAAGGGAAAAATTATAAAAATTTATGAAAGTTTAATAGAATTTGTAATAGAATAGTATTATAATACTAGTATATGTAAGACAAATTTCAACATTTTTTTTACTTTGTGAATACCGACATCTTAAGATCTACAAAAACATACGATAGATAGTGAAGGAGTGGAGAAATCATGATGAAGAAGATTAAAGATTTCATGAAGAAGTGGAAAGAACAAGCTGGTTTAACGCTTGTTGAGTTATTAGCAGTTATTGTTATTTTAGGTATTATTGCAGGTATTGCGGTTCCGAGTATTGGTGGGATTATTGAGAATAGTAAAAAGGATGCTCATATTTCAAATGCTATCATGCTGGCTAATGCTGCAAAATTAGCTAATATTGATCGTTCGACAGCAGGAAGTGATAGTATATATACTATCACGGAACTTAATACAGGTGGATATCTAGAAGGAACCCCTCCAAGTCCAGGGAATGCTGGCGAATATGATCCTGCTAATTCAAAAGTCGAAATAGCTGAAAGTTCTGGAGTAGTGACTTATACAATTACTTTACAAGACACGACAGCTACTCCACATATATATATAAATGGAGAACTTTTATCAGCTCTTCAAGCTGATGGTGCAAGAGCACTAGTAGTACTTGAATAATATTAATTGAAAAATATTCCACGCAGTGGAATATTTTTTTTGAAGGAGTAAATTTATGACTCTATTATATATATATTCATCTATTATTGGAATTATTTTGGGGTCTTTTTTCAATGTTGTGGGATTAAGAATCCCCAAAAACGAATCCATCATCACCCCTAGATCCCACTGCACGTCCTGTCAGCGAACTTTAACGACTCTTGAACTTATTCCAGTATTCTCTTACCTCTTTCTCAGAGGGAAATGTAAAACATGTGGAACGAAAGTCTCTCCTCTTTATCCTATTATGGAGCTCTTGACTGGAGTACTGTTCCTCTTATCTGCATTATGGTTTGGCTTTACACCAGAATTAATCGTTGCACTTTGTTTCATCTCATTATTGATCATCATTACAGTTTCTGACATTGCTTATATGCTCATCCCAAATAAAATCCTATTATTCTTTTTACCGGTACTTATCATGTTAAGAATATTTATACCGTTAGATCCATGGTGGGACCCATTAGCGGGAGCATTCACAGGCTTTGGTCTTTTACTGTTAATTGCGATTGTGACAAAAGGAAACGGTATGGGATTTGGAGATGTAAAGTTATTTTTTGTAATTGGGATTGTGCTAGGTGTTCAAAATGTACTACTTACCTTTTTCCTAGCTTCTCTACTAGGGGCTGTTATTGGGGGGATTGCCTTGCTTGCCAAGGTGATTAAGCGGAAGCAGCCGATTCCTTTCGGACCATTTATCGCGTTGGGAGCAATTATCTCTTATTATTTTGGCGATAATATTGTAGAATGGTATATAAATTGGATTGCTTTGATTTGATGAATTGTCGGTGGTGAATGAAGTGAGAAAAGGCCAACAAGTTAGTCTAGTAATAAAAGATCATGTAATTCGCTATGTGCAATTTAAAAACAGCCAAAAGGGACTCATTTATAAATCATATGGAGAACGTTATTTACCAGCCGGAATTATTGATGAAGGTAAAATTGTTGAACGTGACACATTTATGATGATTTTAGAAGAATGTGTAAACGACTGGAAAATAAAAGGGAAACCTCTTTTATTCACTGTTCCAGATAACTCGGTTGTGATACGTAAGGTACAAATAGATGAGGAAATTCCAGATGAAGAAGTAAAGGGTCATTTATATTTAGAGTTAGGCGAAACACTGCACCTACCTTTTGATGAACCATATTTTGATACTAGTATTGTAGGTAGACATGGAGGAAAAAAGGAAGTTATTTTAGTTGCAGCTCCTGAACAAATAGTCAATGAGTATCAAGATTTACTTGAAGAGGCTAAAGTAAAACCTGTCGTCGCAGATTTATCTTCACTTTCCCTTTACCGATTATATTATCATCTTGATCTTGCACACCCAGAAGATCATTTATTATCTCTTCAGCTCTCAATTAACTCAATGAATATTACGATTTTCTATCAGCATATTCCGATTTTCACAAGACATGTTCGCTTAAATATTGAAAATGGCACATGGGAATTGAAGCGAGACTTTGAAAAAGAAGAGGTTTTGTTTTGGAAAGGTGATAGACATGAAGTGGACATGCAGCTTACTGATACAGTAACTGAGCTTGAAAGGATTATGAACTTTTATAGGTTCTCTCTCTCTAAAGGAAAATCACAAATTACAAAGCTACTTATTACGGGTGATCATCCTGATTTACTTTGGTTTATTGCAAAATGTAAAGAGTCATTTGATACGCCCATACAAACCATGCAAGACCGTGAAATTTATTTGAAAAATGGAAACGGGATTCCATCAAGATTTAATGAAATCGTTGGGCTTTCATTAAAATAGAGGTGCAGCAATGTTAGTAGATATAAACCTATTACCCGAAAAACAGAAGAGGAATTTTGCATTATATGTTGTGCTTTTCTTTGTGTTGACTGCAAGCATCATCGGGGCAATCATTTTTTATCTACAATATCAGCACAATACACAACAAGTGAAAATTATTCAACAGCAAATTCAAGATACCAAAATGCTGCGTACGGTTCAGGAGAAAAAACTGACAGACTATGCTTCCTCATCAGCAGTTGCAGAGCTGGAAACAGCGATTAACTGGACACAGGAACTACCGATTCCAACTGTATTCTTAATGAGACATTTATCAGCCCTTTTACCGGAGCGAGGCTATATGTTGAATTTTAGTTATACGGATGACGGGAGTGTAAATCTAACCGTTCAGTTTGATACTAGCCGTGAAGCGGCTTATTACTTGAAGAGCTTAAAAGATTCGGAATTCATTGACACTGTTAATTTAACGAGTCTTGTCACAAGTGCAGCAGATGATGAACCAGAAGTGAAAGAGCTAGTTAGTGTATTATTACCACGTTATATAGGGGAATTTCAAATCCAGCTGAATAAAAGCGCATTACGGGATGCGGATAATAAGGAGGCAAAATGATGAGCTTCCGTCTTTCAAAACAAAATATTCTACTACTCATGACCATCATCATTATTGCTCTTGCAGGGTTTGTAAATGCCTATTTATTTATTATGAAACCTGTTCAAGCAAATGTTGAGACATTGCAAGGCCAGTTGCAGCAGGAAGAAGCAATGCTTTCAACGGTTGAAGCAAGTGTTAATAATCGTCAGGAAAAAGCATATCAAGGGACGACCGAGCTTCAAAAAAAGCTTCCGGTTGATCCGTTACTTGAACAATTTATTTTGGATTTAGAAAAAGCAGAAATCGTATCAGGTAGCTTTATTTCCACTATGAGTTTTGGTGAAAAGGTGGAAGACGATGGAGGTACTAGTTTAGTTGATGAATATTTAAAAGAAGCTGAAAAAGCAAAAGAAGAGAATGCGGATCTAACTGATATAGGAAGCAATGACGATAACGAGGATGGTGAAAAGACTTCACCTGAAACATCAACAGATTTACCTATGCCAGAAGGTGTACAAAAGTTATCTGTAAACTTAACCGTAGAATCTCCCACATATTTCGAACTAGAGGCGTTCATTGCAGCACTGGAAAATCTCCCAAGAATCACAAAAATTGACTCATTAACCTTTGCTGGTATTAAAGAAATCGTTACGACAGAAAATAAACCTGAAAAATTAACGTATACCTTAACCGTTTCAACGTTTTATTTTCCAAAGCTTGAAGAGTTAAAAAGTCAGCTTCCTCCGCTTGAAGTGCCGAGCCCAAGTCAAAAAGTGAATCCTTTAGTGCCTGTTGTTCCAAAAGATGAGACAGAGGGAAGTGGAGAAGATTCGCCAGTTGATGAAGGCAAGGGGACATCTGCTCAAAATGAGAATGAGTATACTGAAAAAACGAAAAGCGAAACAAATCAAGCAACTGAACCAACATCACAAATTGAAAACTACACACTTATTCGACACGTTGTTCAACCGGGCGAAACTCTTTTCCGAATTTCTCTAAAATACTACAAGGATCGAAGTGGTGAACAAATCATAAAAGAGTGGAACAATCTGACAGGGGATCAAGTAAATGCTGGTCAGGTCCTGAACATACCGATAAAAGACGATGACGAATAATGACGAAAAGCTTTAGTAACAAGACGACAAATGTCTTGTTATTTTTTTTTATCTATATGATACAGTTGTAAAAAGTATTCCATCGAATGGGATGGAATAACGGAGGTGTAAGAATGGACAAGCAACAAATTTCTATAAAGATTAACGGAAAAGAGCGGTCGTTTCAAGAAACGACATCGGATCATAAGAAAAAGGATGAAGAACCCATCTTGGCTCATGAAGAAATGGCGGCTGCAAAAAGTGAGGAAGAAGAATTTGATTGGATTTTACCTCAATATGATAAAAAAACGGACAAGCAGGACTATGAAGCTATTATTCAATTTGACAAAAGTCGTCCTAGACAAAAGTCCTTTATCGGATCGATCAGTGTTCCTCACAAGCCCAAAGGAAAAGTATCAGCTATTTTACCCAAAACATTTATACTGGCTGTTCTGGCTGCATTAATCATCGGAACTGGCTTCGGAATGATGGTCCTTCATATATTCACAGGTAAAAATGTAGAACAGGCTTATGTAACAGATCCAAAAGAAACATCTGTTGATCCAATAAATGTACCTGAAGAAACCCCTACAGGCGGAGAAGAAAAAGAAGTGCCTACTGCTACAGTTGGAGAGGTCATTACCTTCCCGTCTATGAGTGCATACGTAGTGCAAGGTGGGGTTTTTTCTTCCATGGAAGCAGCAGCACCGGTTGTCGATCAAATACAAACAGATAGACTATCTAGTACGATGGTTAGTCAGGACGGTAAGCACTTTTTGTTTATGGGGCTAGGTTTAAGCGAAGAATTTATAAGGTCCATTCGTACCCCCTATGATGAAAAGGGATATGAAACGTATGTGAAATTGTTTACATTAGAAGAAAAACAAATAGAAGCAAACCCAATTCTCATAGAAGTGAAACAGCTATATGATGAGCTCTTGCAATATTCTAGTAACCTTTATTCCTCCTCAAAACCGTCTACCTCATGGGAGGAAATTCAATCTTTATATGAAAAATTATACGTATATTCGGAAGTGACCTTAAACGGCCATAGCTTGGAGTTTAGTGAGTCAGTAAAGAACGCTTATATGAAGGTTGAAACCTATCAAACATCAAAAACAGCAGAATCCTTTTGGTCCTCTCAACAAGCGTTATTAGAAGGCTTTTCGTTCTATGAAAAATTAATTTCTGAATGAGTTTTGAGAAGGAACAATTCAAATGGAACGGACATAAATAAAAGAGAAGAGACGAACTGTATGACGTTTCTTCTCTATTTTCTATGGCTATAAATAGTTGAAAGCAAACTATTCCTCACAACTTACCGTATGATAAAACTATAGAAATTCAAGGAATACTTGATGTTTGCCTACTTTTTCTAAGCTATGTCATATTTTATTAACAGTTAGGAAATACTAAAATGTTGCTAGAAAACTAAATTTTAGCAAATTGTGGAACCTGGTAATGAATGGTAAGATATTGATGTATCTTCCTTTCAAAATTGATAAAAAAGTTAGGTGATGACATGCAACACCTCGTTTTAGCCTCTTCGTCTCCAAGACGAAAAGAACTACTTACAAACCTCGGAATTTCATTTGAAGTTTCATCAAGTTCAATAGAAGAAATAGTGGATCCGACACTTTCTCCAGAAAAGGTTGTGATGACCTTAGCAGAGCAAAAAGCCTTGGATGTTGCTAGACGTTATCCACATGCTTATGTCGTTGGTGCAGATACCATTGTGACAAAAGACTCTATCCTATTAGGTAAACCTCGAGATGAACAAGATGCTTTTCGCATGTTACAATCATTGTCTGGACAGACACACTCTGTTTTAACAGGAGTTACGATTGTTTATAATGGTAAAGCAAATTCCTTTTATGTTGAAACAGAAGTAACTTTTTGGCCACTATCAGAAGTAGACATCTACAGCTACATTCAATCAGGTGAACCTTTAGATAAAGCGGGATCATACGGAATTCAAGGACTAGGTTCTTTATTTGTCCGAGAAATAAAAGGCGATTATTTCTCTGTTGTTGGTTTGCCTTTGTCAAGACTGGTAAGGGAGTTAAAACAGTTCGGTTTCCAATGTTAAGGAGGAATCGGCTTGACCAGAAGCAGTGTAACGTTAATGATTCGAGATTTTCCACAAGACGAACGGCCGCGTGAACGGTTAATCAACGATGGACCAGAGAGTTTAGCAAATCATGAGCTATTAGCCATTTTACTAAGAACAGGTTCCAAGGAGGAGTCAGTTCTCCAATTGTCCAATCGAATGCTGACACATTTCGAAGGCTTACGAATGCTGAAGGATGCAACGATTGAGGAATTGACAAGTATGAAAGGAATTGGTCAAACAAAGGCCGTGCAAATCATGGCAGCTCTAGAGTTAGGTAGAAGAATTGGACGCTTGCAGCATGAGGATCGATATGTCATAAGATCTCCCGAGGACGGAGCCAATTATGTGATGGATGAGATGAGATTTCTTTCTCAAGAACACTTTGTTTGTCTATATTTAAATACAAAAAATCAAGTTCTTCATAAACAAACCATCTTTATTGGAAGCTTAAATGCATCCATTGTTCATCCGAGAGAAGTGTTTAAAGAAGCATTTAGAAGATCGGCTGCCTCGATTATTTGTGTCCATAATCATCCTAGCGGAGATCCGAGTCCGAGCAGGGAAGATATTGAAGTAACAAAGCGCCTTACAGAATGTGGGAAAATCATTGGAATTGAGATTCTTGATCACCTTATTATCGGTGAAAATAACTATGTGAGCTTGAAGGAAAAA
This sequence comes from Bacillus salitolerans, assembly GCF_042680805.1. Classification (NCBI taxonomy): domain Bacteria; kingdom Bacillati; phylum Bacillota; class Bacilli; order Caryophanales; family Bacillaceae; genus Bacillus; species Bacillus salitolerans. The sequence continues at coordinate 97,395 of NZ_JBHUEM010000004.1, forward strand.
GGCTATGTGTAATACTATGCTTTTCTTGGCACATCCTTTATAATACTACTTATGAGTTTGGCTCAAACATAAATTTTCTACAAGTTTCGAATAAAATCAGTATGATAATGAAAGTGGAAACATATCTGTATTATATAGAAGAGCTTGTCAGTGCCATAACAACATCAAATCGGTTAGAAAGGAAGATACATACATGTTTGGTACTAAAGACCTTGGAATAGATTTAGGAACTGCTAACACGCTTGTGTACGTAAAAGGAAGGGGAGTTGTTGTAAGAGAGCCGTCTGTCGTTGCCTTGCAAACGGATTCAAAGCAAATCGTTGCAGTTGGTAACGATGCAAAAAATATGATCGGCAGAACTCCCGGAAATGTAGTTGCAACTCGTCCAATGAAGGATGGAGTAATTGCTGATTATGATACAACGACAACGATGATGAAGTATTATATTAGACAAGCCGTTAAGAATAAGGGCTTGTTCTCACGTAAACCATATGTAATGGTTTGTGTTCCTTCAGGGATTACCGATGTAGAAAAACGTGCTGTTCTTGACGCTACAAAGCAGGCCGGTGCTCGTGATGCCTATGCGATTGAAGAGCCATTTGCAGCTGCTATTGGAGCAAATCTTCCTGTTTGGGAGCCAACGGGGAGTATGGTTGTCGATATTGGTGGTGGAACTACAGAGGTTGCCATTATATCGCTCGGTGGAATTGTAACGAGTCAATCCATACGAATCGCTGGAGATGAAATGGACGATGCCATTATGTCGTATATTAAGAAAAACTATAATTTAATGATTGGTGAACGAACAGCTGAGCTTTTGAAGGTTGAGGTTGGTTCAGCTGGTATTCCTGATGGAATTGAGGATATGGATATTCGTGGACGTGACCTGCTGACAGGTTTACCTAAAACTATTTCTATCACAGCAAAAGAGATTGCAGATGCATTAAAGGATACGGTTGATGCTATCGTTGAAGCAGTAAAAAATACACTAGAAAAAACACCACCAGAGCTTGCAGCTGATATAATGGATCGTGGAATTGTATTAACAGGAGGAGGAGCACTCCTTCGCAATTTAGACAAAGTGATTAGTGAGGAAACAAAAATGCCAGTATTGGTTGCCGAGAATCCACTAGATTGTGTGGCAATCGGCACTGGAAAATCACTAGATAATATTCATCTTTTTAAAAACAAGACACGAGAAGCGTCTAGATGATATCATTGACCTAAGGAGTTCATTCTTCTTAGGTCTTTATTAGGGAATACAAATAATATAGATACAAGGATAAAAGAGGGTGTAAAATCATGCCACAATTTTTTCTAAATAAACGACTCATTCTATTACTAGTAAGCATCATTATTTTAGTGGCATTGATTGGATTTTCATTGAATGATCGAGATAACCTTACGTGGCCAGAACAATTTTTAAAGGATACGGTTGGAGCTGTAGAATCTGTGTTTCATAGACCAGCCCATAGTATTAAGGGATTTTTCAGTAATGTTGAGGGAATTCGAAATACATATAAAGAAAATGAATATTTGAAGGCAAAGCTTGAAGAATATGTTGAACTGTCCGTTAAGGTAAAAGTATTAGAAGATGAGAATGAAAAGCTTAGGGCGTTACTTGATAAACCAGATAGTATTCGTGACTATAATGCCATACAAGCCACAGTCATAGCTAGAAATCCAGATAAGTGGGAATGGAACGAGATTCTTACTCTAAATAAAGGTAGTCAACATGGTGTAAAACAGGATATGGCGGTCATTACATCTGATGGTCTTATTGGAAAAGTCAAATACGTATCACAATTCACATCAACAGTTCAGTTATTAACTGCTTTAGACCGAACAAATCGTATTTCATCCATCATTCAAGGGAAAGAAAATATATTTGGTTTAATCGAAGGCTATGACGAAGAAAAAGCGGCGCTCCTTTTTAAAAGAATTCCTTACGATGCTGTACTAGAAGAAGGGGAAAAGGTTATTTCCTCTGGTTTAGGTGGAGTATTCCCGCATGGACTGTTAATTGGAGAAATCACAGAAGTTGTTCCGGATGAATACGGACTAACCAAGATGGCTTATGTAAAGCCCTCGGCCAACTTTTATGAAATTGATCATGTTATTATCGTTGATCGTGTCATGATGAGTGACGTAGATATTGCCGAAGAACAAGAGGAGGAATGAACCATGAGAAAGTGGATTTTTCCAATCCTTGCTCTCCTTTGCTTTGTTGGTGAAAGTATATTTGTGCAGGTTCTCCCATCTGAAATGTACGAGTTGGAACGGATTATCGTTCCTCGTTTTGTCATGGTAATGATCGTTATTATTACTATGTACTCAAATCTCCAGCTAGGAATGTCATACGGAATAGTACTAGGCTTACTATATGACTTGATGTATACTAATTTAATAGGGGTTTATATGTTTGCTTATCCTCTTTTAGCTTACTTTATTACCCTTACAATGAAAATATTACATATCAATATATTAACTGTAACAGTTTGTAGCTTGTTCTCTATAACTCTTTTAGAGTTTTTTGTTTATGGGGTACAGTTGCTAATAAAAGGAACAAATCTTGAGGTAGTTGATTTTCTCAATATTCGACTACTACCTACATTAGTGTTGAACTTAGCATTTGTTATTTTATTTTATATTCCGTTACGGAAACGATTTAATCTTTTACTCGTTGCACAAAAGGATGATTGAATGAATAAAAGCTTGGCGTATGCCAAGTTTTCTTTCCGTTATAAGTGGACAAGTATAGTAGTTTATAAAAGATTTTCATGTCATAAAAGAGGAAAATCTAGCAGACCTGTCGAATTTTTATAAGTATGAGGTGAGCGTAAGTGATGGGACAATTGCAACAATATGTAACAATCAAAGGGACGAAAGATGGCTTAACGTTACATCTCGATGACCGTTGTTCATTTCAAGAACTATTATCGGAAATTGAAGAAAAACTATCCGTTAATCATCATACACAGCCAGATAGCCCCCTCATAACTGTTCGTGTGAAAGTAGGGACTCGCTATATATCAGAAGAACAAGAAGAAGCTTTAAAAACGCTGATTCGAAAGAAGAAAAACCTTGTTGTAGGCTCTATTGATAGTGAAGTAATCACAAAAGAGCATGCAGAATTATTACGTAAACAAGCTGAAATAACCTCTGTCTGTAAAATGATTCGCTCTGGACAAGTACTACAAGTTGAGGGAGATTTACTCCTAATCGGTGATGTCAATCCAGGTGGAACTGTCATAGCAAGTGGAAATATATTTGTAATGGGTGCATTACGTGGTAGTGCACACGCAGGTGTACATGGGAATAATGAGGCTGTCATTGCTGCTTCTGTCATGAAACCTTCACAGTTGAAAATATCCAATGTCATTAATCGTGCACCAGACCGTTTAGTAGAGGATAGCAATGATATGGAATGTGCATACATAGATGAGGATCAACAAATCGTGATCGATCGATTACAAGTTTTATCAAATCTTCGACCGAAGCTTACGAGATTAGAAAGGGGAATGTAACGTGGGAGAGGCTATTGTTATTACATCTGGTAAAGGCGGCGTAGGAAAAACAACAACATCAGCAAATATCGGAACCGCGTTGGCACTTGCCGGGAAGCGTGTTTGTTTAGTGGATACAGATATTGGTCTTCGCAACTTAGATGTTGTCATGGGACTTGAAAACCGTATCATTTATGATCTTGTAGATGTAGTGGAAGGTCGATGTAAAACACACCAGGCCTTAATAAAGGATAAGCGTTTTGAGTGTTTATACTTATTACCAGCTGCACAAACAGTTGATAAATCGGCAGTTTCGCCCGAACAAATGAAGAAACTCATCACAGAGCTAAAACAGGATTACGACTACATTATTATTGATTGCCCTGCTGGGATTGAGCAAGGCTATAAAAATGCAGTTGCAGGTGCTGATAAAGCAATTGTTGTGACGACACCTGAAGTATCATCTGTCCGTGATGCAGATCGTATTATCGGACTTTTAGAAAAGGAAGAAGTAGAAGCGCCGAAGCTAATCATAAACCGAATTCGAAACCACATGGTGAAAAGTGGTGAAATGCTAGATGTTGATGAAATTGTTTCCATCCTAGCCATTGACCTTATTGGTATTGTAGCGGATGATGATAGCGTAATTAAGGCGTCTAATAGTGGGGAGCCTATTGCCTTGGATCCTACTAGTCGTGCGTCAATTGCCTATCGTAATATTGCTAGAAGAATTTTAGGTGAATCAGTACCCCTTCAATTACTTGATGAAGAAAAAGGTGTCTTCACAAAAGTAAAGAAGTTCTTTGGGATTAGATAGAAGCTGCAAATGCAGCTTCTTTTTTTCATTCATTTAGTTATCATTCCTTTTTTTGCATATCTACAGAGGACAAGTCATAAAATGTACAAACTCTAAAATTAAGGAATGATGGAAATGAGTCAACGTGCTGAAGAAATACGAAAGCGAATTGCGCGGCGAAAAAAGGAAAGACATCAATTATACTCACCTCATGGTCCCAAAAGCAGGAATGCTCGCCCTACATATTTAGCTAGTGATGAGGAAAGGCATGGTTATGGACCATTTGATACAGTGGATGATAGTGAGTCATCAGGAAGTCATCCCTTGTTTCATAAAGAATGGTTTATGTTTAAGATCTTGGCATCCGCTTGTCTAATTTTAGTTGTTGCGATTATCTTTAGAGATGGTTCAGATCGGTTTGAGCCAGTTCAAAAGTTTGTGTCCAAAACAATGGAATCTGAGTTTCAATTTGCTGCCGTCACAGCTTGGTACGAGGATCAATTCGGTAAACCATTAGCACTGTTTCCAACGAACAATGCAGTTAATAAACAGATTGAGGACAAAACTCCAGGCTATGCAGTGCCAGCAGTCGGCTGGAGAATCCTTGAGAATTTTGAAGCGAATGGTCAAGGTGTGATGATTGAAACAGAGAGTGAATCATTTGTAGAAGCGATGAGCGAAGGAACAGTTATTTATATAGGACAAAAGCCAGATATTGGAGGAATTACAGTTGTTGTTCAACATAGTGATGGAAGTTCAGAGTCATGGTACGGGAACTTAGATTCCATTCACGTTAATTTATACGATTTTATTGAAAAAGGCTCTAAAGTCGGCAAAGCTATCAGTAACGAGGATGGTGTGAATAGCACGTTTTATTTTGGGATCAAAGAAGGAGATAGCTTTATTGATCCGATACAGGTGATAAACTTTGACTAGAAACATTTTGACTTTAACTCAAAAAATTCAAATACATCCACTTTTCTGGTTTGTAATAGGAATTAGTATCATAACAGCCCACTTCACAGAACTTCTGATAGTTTTTATGACGGTACTGATTCATGAACTGGGCCATGCATGTATGGCTCAGTTTTTTCATTGGAGAATCAAAAAGATCCAACTACTACCATTTGGTGGAGTTGTTGAGCTAGATGAACATGGAAACCGACCGTTAAAAGAAGAACTATTAGTGATTCTTGCTGGGCCGTTTCAACATATTTGGATGATTGGTGTTGCCTTTTTATTTGTAAAATTACAAATTATCTCTGCGCCCATATTTGAATTATTTATCTATCATAATCTAATTATTCTTTGTTTTAATTTACTACCTGTTTGGCCATTAGATGGTGGGAAATTATTGTTTTTATTATATTCTCTTAGAATGCCATTCACTAAAGCACATCGCTCCATGATGATAACCTCAATTAGTGTTATTTTAGTGATCATCATGTTTACGTTTTTATTCGAACCTTACCATTTTAATTTATGGATTATCGTCTTATTTTTACTAGTGTCTCTCTATACAGAGTGGAAACAGCGGTCATTTGTATACGTCCGTTTTTTGATGGAAAGATATTATGGTAAATATTCCAAAATAGAGAAGCTTAAGCCCTTATTAGTTGAGGAAGGAGAGCAGGTTATAGATGTTCTTGGAAAGTTCTTTAGAGGGTATAAGCATTTGATTGTTATCACGGAAGGAAATAAACGGCGTGAACTAGATGAAAATGAATTGCTCTATGAATATTTTGCTAGAAAACGAACGACCAGTAGGGTAGGAGACCTCACTCAAGAATATTGACTTCTGTAAGACTAAAGCAGTAAAGTGTAACTAATGAAAAGTCTGATAAAAGTGGTGAACAGAAGTTGAAAAGAACGGTTATTATGAATCTTATGAGTAATGAGAAAAGAGTGGCCGTCTTAGAAAATTCTAAGGTGGCCGAATTTCATTTTGACGATCCTTATTCAGAAGATATGGTTGGAAATATTTATTTAGGTAGAGTAACGAGAGTAATGCCTGGAATGCAAGCTGCCTTTGTTGATATTGGACTAGAAAAAAACGGGTTTATTCATCGAGATCAGTTAATGTCCTTCCATTTAAGTGATATGGATATAAAGGAAAGAAAGAACCGAAGTATTTCTGAATTTGTCCATGAGGGAGAAGCTCTGATGGTGCAGGTTGAAAAAAATAGTGTGGGAACAAAAGGTCCGAAATTAACAAACCTTGTTGAAATATCAAGCAGTCTAGTCATTTATCTTCCTCATGGAAATTATCTCGCTGTTTCAAAGAAAATCGAAAGTGAAAAGCTACAATCTAGCTTAAAAGACGAGATAAAAAGCTTCATTTCAGAACCAGAAGGAATAATTGTCCGCACTGCATCGAAACAAGCCTCTCTTCAAGAAATAAAGGATGAAATCAACCTGCTGAGAAATGAATATGAAGAAATCGTAAAGGTAACCAAGCTAAAAAAGCCTCCAGTGCTATTAAAAAAAGAAAGGGTCATTGAGGACAAAATCATCCGTGAATTAGGTCAGGAGACGATAGAAAAGATCATTGTGGATGAAGCTAATGTATTTGGGCAGTTGAAAAAGCTTTACCCTAGTATTGAGATAGAATATCATAGGCAAAAAGAAAATATATTTGCTCATTTTAATTTAGAACATGAATTAGAGAAAATGATAAAAAAAATAGTATGGCTAAAAAATGGTTCCTATTTAATTATTGACCACACTGAGGCTTTGACTGTAATTGATGTCAATACTGGAAAATTCACCGGTAACGCGAATTTAAAAGATACTGTTTTACGGACAAATGAACAAGCAGCTATAGAAATTGCCCGTCAAATTCGCTTGAGAGATATAGGTGGGATTATTTTAGTGGACTTTATTGATATGAAGTCAGAATCGGATAGGGAGACAATAGTAAAGGCGTTGAAGCATGAGCTCATAAAAGATAGAACACGGACTGTTATCTACGGTTTCACTCAGCTAGGTATACTTGAGATGACACGGAAAAGATTGAGAGAAAATATAACAGAGCAACAAACAACTACTTGTCCAACCTGCAGGGGGACTAGTGTAGTTCTTTCAAGTAAGTCAATCGCATTCAAACTTGAAAGAGAATTGATGGAGTTAAAGGGACAAGATATGGAAGCGGTATGGGTTGAGGCTACTAAAGATGTCAGTGAAGTGTTAATGGATCCTACTGAAAAACTACTGGATCGAATACAGCAATCCATACATATCAAACTCTATTTTACCGAAATAATTCGTTCAAAACCTGAATATATCATTCGTCACATTGGAACCGATGAAGATGCCAGAGAGCGTATAAATAGAAGTTGACAGTAACGCGGATTTCATGATAGTATCGTAATGTTATTGTTTGTAGCGCACCCGTGCTACAACCGCACAGATCAGGTGTTAAAATGATATTACATCATTACCTGTTATGGCGAGTCTGGGTAAACTTAAGGAGGTGCAAAGTATGTACGCAATTATTGAAACTGGCGGTAAGCAAGTAAAAGTTGAAGAAGGCCAAGCTATCTACATTGAAAAATTAGATGCTACAGAAGGCGACACGGTTACATTTGACAAGGTTCTTTTCGTTGGTGGAGACAACGTTAAAGTTGGTAGTCCACTAGTTGATGGAGCTACTGTTTCTGCTAAGGTTGAAAAGCAAGGTCGTGGAAAGAAGCTTGTAATCTTCAAGTACAAGGCAAAGAAAAACAACCGTAAGAAGCAAGGTCATCGTCAACCTTACACTAAAGTTGTTATCGAAAAGATCAACGCATAAGGATTAATGTATGATATACATTAAAGTAATCAGGAATTCAAATCAGCTAGTTGAATCGGTAACGGTTACAGGACATGCTGAATATGATGAGCCTGGTAAAGATATTGTTTGTGCAGGTGTTTCCGCTGTTACATTTGGGGCAGCCAATGCAGTTGAAAAACTGTGTGGTGTTGCTTTAAAGGTGGAACAGGGTGAAAGTGGATTTCTCCGCTTTATACTACCTATGAATGTAGATAGTAGTATGAACGAGAAAATTCAACTCCTAATTGAAGGTATGCTTGTATCACTAAAAACAATAGAGATATCCTATTCGGATTTTATAAACATTCAAACGAAAATCGTTTGATCACCATTATTTTATAGGAGGTGGATTTCATGTTAAGATTAGACCTTCAGTTTTTCGCTTCTAAAAAGGGAGTAGGTTCTACAAAGAACGGTCGTGACTCAATTTCTAAGCGTCTTGGTGCAAAGCGTGCAGATGGTCAATTCGTTTCTGGTGGATCAATTCTTTATCGTCAACGTGGAACTAAGATTTATCCAGGACTAAACGTTGGTAAAGGTGGAGACGATACACTATTCGCTAAGGTTGACGGAGTTGTTAAGTTCGAAAGACTTGGCCGTGACCGTAAGCAAGTAAGTGTTTACCCAACTGCTCAAGAAGCATAATATTACCTTTTGCTTATGATAAACTCTAACCATTTGGTTAGAGTTTATTTTTTGCCTGTATAAAGGAAAGAAAATTAATGTTTACATAATCTTATGTGTGAAACCTACCATAATATTCTTTTCTTACTAAAACTTTGATATAATAGCAATTAAATGAAGGTTCGGAAGATGACTATAAATGTCAAAGGATTAGTGCAAGACTAGTACTTGCCTAGTAGACTGAAGGAGAGCGGCTATGAAAGAATGGAGTATTGTGGAGTTATTGAAACAGTCCCGTCATGATTGGTTAAATAAATTACAACTTATTAAGGGTAATTTATCTTTAAATCGAATCGAACGGGCAAAAGAAATAATTGAAGAAATTGTCATTGAATCACAAAACGAGGCAAAGCTTACAAACATGCAGCTGACAGAATTCGCTGGATTTTTAATGACTTATAACTGGGGAAGTCATCATTTTTGCTTAGAATACGAAGTACTGGGATCTACATACGACTTATCTGAATACGATTCCGTTATGTTACACTGGTGTGAACAGTTTTTTACAGTAGTGGATCAATCTGTTTTGAAGACAGGTGAAAATCATTTGAGCTTGTCCATTCATTGTACTGATGCAGAAATTCGTTTCTTTTTTGATTTTAGTGGAATACTAGATGATATCGTGGCTGTAAGAGATTGGCTTGAATCAGAGGAATGGGACAAGTCCATTGTCCTGACTGAAATGATTGCGTCCAAATCGGAACTTATAGTCGAATTGCAAGTGAAATAGATAAATCGGTTTGTTTAGCCTAAAAAAGTAAAGAGTGGTGTTGATACATTGTTTGTCGATCATGTCAAAATATATGTTAAAGGTGGAGACGGCGGGAATGGAATTGTTGCATACCGTCGTGAGAAATATGTACCAATGGGGGGACCTGCTGGTGGAGACGGAGGAAAGGGAGCAGACGTTATCTTTGTCGTAGAAGAAGGTCTTCGAACGTTAATGGACTTCCGTTTTAAAAGGCATTTTAAGGGTGACCGAGGGGAACATGGGAGATCTGCAAATCAACATGGTAAAGGCGCACAACCTCTCATTGTTAAAGTCCCTCCTGGAACCGTTGTAAAAGATGAAGATACAGGCAATATCATTGCCGACTTAGTCACACATGGCCAAAAAGCTGTTATTGCAAAAGGCGGACGTGGTGGAAGAGGGAATTCCCGTTTTGCCTCACCATCTAATCCTGCACCGGAAATTGCAGAAAATGGAGAGCCAGGTCAAGAGCGTAATGTTGTATTAGAACTAAAAGTATTAGCAGATGTTGGATTAGTAGGTTTTCCAAGTGTCGGAAAGTCAACGCTTTTGTCTGTTGTCTCTGCAGCTAAACCTAAAATTGCAGAGTATCATTTCACAACGATTGTACCAAACTTAGGTGTTGTTCAGACTGAAGATGGAAGAAGTTTTGTAATGGCGGACCTTCCAGGTCTAATAGAGGGAGCACATGAAGGTGTTGGACTTGGACATCAATTTTTAAGACACATCGAAAGAACACGTGTAATTGTACATGTAATTGATATGGCAGGGACAGAAGGAAGAGATCCGTATGAAGATTATGTAACAATAAATGCTGAATTAAAAGAATATAATTTGCGCTTAACCGAGCGTCCACAAATTATAGCAGCGAATAAAATGGATATGCCTGATGCAGAAGAAAATTTAGAACGCTTTAAGGAACAGCTTGAAGAGGATGTTCAAATCTTCAAGATTTCCGCCCTTACTCAAAAGGGATTAAAGGAGCTATTATTTGCAATTGCAGATATGCTTGAGCACACTGAAGAATTCCCTATGGAAGAAGTAAAAGACGAAACAGATACACGCGTTATGTACAAGCATGAACCTGATCCTAGAAAGTTCTTTATTTCTCGTGATGATGATGGTGCATACGTATTAACTGGTGACGAAATCGAAAAACTCTTTAAGATGACAGATTTTAGTCGGGACGAATCGATTAAACGATTTGCAAGGCAGTTGCGTACCATGGGCGTAGACGAAGAGCTGCGTGAGCGTGGGGCGAAAGATGGAGATACAATCAGATTATTAGATTTTGAATTTGAATTTGTAGATTAATTAGGAGCAGAAAGGCTGTCATTTTGACAGCCTTTTCGTGCAAATAAGTTTGTCATCTATTATTCGTCTCCAGCGACATTTAAGGTGAACAGTAAAAAAATGGGAAGAACGATTCTTTTCCTTACAAGTAACATACACTCTGCCAAGGCTTATGGGAGCTCATTAAGTTTTTTATTCAATCTTTAACAGTTTTGTCTGGGGGATACATATGAAGAAACGAACTGAGGAGAAATTTTATTTAGTACATGAAGATGTTTTACCTGAAGCCATGAAAAAGACATTAGAAGTAAAAACACTAATGGAACAAAAAGGACTTTCTGTTTCGGCTGCAACACTGCAGGCAGATTTAAGTAGGAGTGCTTTTTATAAATATCGCGATATGATTTATCCTTTTCAAGCGATGGTCAAAGAACAAATTGTAACGATTTTTTTAACTTTAGAAGATCGATCAGGTACTTTATCAAAGCTTTTAACGATCATAGCTGATGCAGGTGGTAATGTATTAACAATTCATCAAACCATTCCACTTCAAGGCTTGGCAAACGTGACGTTATCAATAAGCACATCTGCAATGGGAAAAGATATTGTTCAACTTATTAGTGATTTAAAGAAATTAGAATTTGTTCATAAAGCAGATATTGTTGGATCTGGTGCATAGAGAGGGATTAACATGGATATAGTTATCGGGTATTTAGGGCCAAAAGCTACCTTTACAGAGCAGGCTGTTAGAACGATTTTCGACGGTCATGCAATCAAACCTTTTCCATCTATCCCTGCCTGTATACAAGGAGTCGAAGAGGGAGTCATTACATATGGTATTGTTCCAATTGAGAATACAATAGAGGGATCGGTTACGCTAACATTAGATTATTTAATTCATGAGTATCAGTTACCAATCGTAGGGGAAATAATCGTCCCCATTCAACAACATTTAATGATCCACCCTAAGAACACAAAGCAAAGCCGTATAGAAAAGATACTCTCGCATCCTCATGCATTGGCACAATGCAGAAAATACCTACATGATTCCTTTTCATCTGTTGAGCAAGTTGAAATGTTATCTACTAGTGCTGCAGCAAGGTATGTAATGGAAAATAGTGAGGAAGCTATTGGTGCGATTGCGAACGAATTAGCAGCGAAAGAATATGGGTTACAAATCATAGCTCGAAATATTCATGATTATGAAAATAACCATACCCGTTTTGTCATCATCCAAAGAGCTAATGATGAGGTGAAGAGCATATTTAAAGGGGAGGATTATAAAACAACCCTTGCCATCACCCTGCCTACAGATCAACCAGGTGCACTTTACCAAGTTCTTGCAGCTTTTGCATGGAGAAAGCTTAACCTATCAAAAATTGAATCAAGACCACTGAAAACAGGCCTCGGAAATTATCTATTTATCATTGATGTAACAGAAAGTATGAACAACATCTTGGTAAATGGAGCTATTAATGAATTAGAGGCTTTAGGCTGCGGAGTTACTTGCCTCGGCAGCTACCCTGTACTCACAAACAAAAGCTCCTTTGTATAGGGAGCTTTTGTTTGTGAATAGCTAATGTAACTAGTATCAATACATAGGTTCATTACCGGCATACCGGCCATATTAACATGTTTACCGATCAATAAGGGGTATAACCGTGCTTGTATTTCAAACTATTGGCCATTTACCGGTCTACCATACCATACTCCATTTGCCATTGCCATTTTGATTGGATCAAAGATTTGGTCGCTTACGTCTCTTATTAAGCTTGCAGTAATATCCCTGCATCACGTAAAGATCGGCAAGCTCTTTCAAGTTTTTCTTGTGAATCTGCTTCTAATGTATGAAGGTGAATTCCATCTGTTAACTCTGATAATAACGGGGCATTTGTTTCCTTTAATTTTGTAAGAAACTGTTCCACTTCACTTCGATTGCTCACCATTACAGAGGCAGTTAAATCACCATATACAGGATGCTCGATTTTTACATCCTTTACTCGAACGCCATGGTCTACAATTATAAATAATTCTTCCTTCGTTTGATCAGGAGTATGTTGACATACAACAACCTGCTCAAAAAGATGATGATTAGTTTTATCGTGAATGTATATGTAGCCTTCTGATGTTGCGAGAATCGGCTCTTGTTTGGCTTTTAATAAAGACATGTCTCCGACAATTACTTGTCTGCTGACATTTGCCTTTACAGCCAATTCACTTCCCTTCATAGGTGCTTGTGAATTTTTCAATACATCAAGTAAATACTGCCTTCGTTCTTCTCCTGCTAACTTTTTCTTTCCTTCTGGCATTCATATCCCACCTTTAATAACTGCTTGTGATGATTTCCAATACATCAATCGTTTTATAAATGTCTTCTTTTGTTGTTTGTTTTCCAAGTGAAAGTCTTATAAATTGTTTAGCATCCGGTGACGATTTCCCAATTGCTACCATTGTTTTTGAAGGGGCTTGCTTTCCTACCGAACAAGCACTTCCTGTTGAAATAGCAATTCCATGACGGTTACATTCAAGCATGGTATATTGCCCTTCAATTCCTTCAATCGAAAGTCCAATAATATGAGGTAGCACACTGTCTGAATGTCCCTCAATCTGAATCCTTCTAGAAAATTTAGATAGCCCATCAACTAACATTTCTCTAAGCTGTGTGTATCTTTTAAAATCGTCCTTCATTTCTTTATGAATAAGCTGAGTTGCCGTAATGAAGCTTGCGATTCCAGGAACATTTACGGTTCCTGGCCTGAATCCTTTTTCATGAGTGGTGTTCTCAAAATACGAATTCCATTTAACCTTTGGAGAGATATAACAGGCACCGACACCTTTTGGTCCATAAATTTTATGACTAGATATTGAGAGGCTATCAATTTGGCTAGAGGTACAATCAATAGGTACCTTTCCATATGTTTGGACACAGTCTGAATGAAATAGGATCCCATGTTTTTTTAACAGTTTACCTATTTCTTCAATCGGTTGAATGGTCCCAATTTCTGAGTTGGCGTGATGGATTGAGGCTAGTACTGTATTCTCGCTAATGGCATTTTCTAAGTCTGTAAGGCTAATGTGTCCAAAATGATTTACTGGTAAATAGGTGACCAAATAGCCTTCTTTTTCAAGCTGTTTAAAGAGATTGAAAATAGAAGAATGTTCAATGCTAGTTGTGATAAGATGGGCCCCGTTTTTTTGATTTTTTCCATTTAATAATGATCGGATAGCAAGAATATTTGATTCAGATCCTCCACTTGTAAAAAATACTCCCTTTGGATCTCCTGAAATACTTTGGGCAATTTCTAGTCGGCAAGACTCAAGAAGGTTATTAGCTTTTGTGCCGATATCATGTAAACTACTAGGATTTCCGTAATAATTTCTTGAAGCCTCAGAAAAGACATGAATGGCCTCTTCGCGCATTGGTGTAGTGGCTGCATAATCTAAATAAATCATTTTCGCTTCATCCTTATATTGAAATTTATTCAATAATACCATTTTTTTAAGATACTTTTGCAATTGTACGTTTCAAAGAAGGCTAATCAGTAGAGAAACCTAAGCCTTTCTACTACCGAAAAACATTGACCAAACTAGAGTTCTAAATCCTAAAAGGAGTATACCAGAAAAAAACTCTTGTCATTAGTTTAAATATGTGTAAATATAGGTGTCAAGACATTAGTATATACTTTTATTAGGGGGCATTTTCATGCCTAAAACAGATGTTGTAATTATTGGTTCCGGCTTAGCTGCATTAGTAGCTGCAAGTCGTTTATGTATGGATAAGAATGTGATAATTTTCACAAAGGCGTCCAAGGAAAATAGTAATTCCATTTTGGCACAAGGTGGTATTGCTTCTGCGATCTCAAAAGAGGATTCTTGGTGTTCACATCTTAAAGATACGATGGGAGCAGGTTGTAATCATAATATAGACAAAATGGTAGAAACACTTGTTAGAAATGGTCCTACTTATATACTTGAACTCATGGAGCAAGGTATGAAGTTTGATACAAATGAATTTGGTGACCTTCTTCTAGGTAGAGAAGGAGCCCACTCATACCGAAGAATATTACACGCTGGTGGAGATGCGACTGGAAAAGCCCTTGTCACATTTATGATGGAAAAAATAAAGAACAAAGTAACTATTGTTGAACATCATATGGCAGTTGATCTCATACTTGATAATAATCGTTGTATTGGAGTTACTGCAATAAATCAACAGGATGAAAACATCACATTTTTTGCTGAACATGTAATTTTAGCGACTGGAGGCTGCGGAGGAGTATTTGAATACACATCCAATGATCCAACTATTATTGGAGACGGATATGCGATGGCCTATCGTGCAGGCGCGGATTTAGTTGATATGGAATTTGTGCAATTTCATCCGACTTTATTGCATGTTAATGGAACTTGTCCAGGGTTAATATCAGAAGCTGTTAGAGGAGAAGGTGCTGTATTAGTAACCGAATCCGGAAGAAGAATCATGGAGAATAAGCATAGCTATAAGGATTTAGCACCTCGTGATATTGTTACTAGAGTCATCTTTGATGAAATGAGCAATGGAGAAAAAATATTTTTAGATATTTCGATGATAGATTCATTTAACGTACGTTTTCCAACTATCACTACGCTCTGTGAAAAGAATGAAATTATTATTGAACAAGGAAAGATACCCATTGTCCCAGGCGCACACTTTATGATGGGTGGTATTAAAGTAAATGAGCATGGTGAGAGTAGTTTGCGGTATTTATATGCAATTGGTGAAGTAGCCTGTACAGGTGTTCACGGGGCAAATAGATTAGCAAGTAATTCACTACTAGAAACCATTGTGTTTGCAAATGCGGTTGCTGATCGTATTCTTTCAGAAACTGTTGACCAAGTCAAATATACAAGTGATATAGCAAATGGAATCCATTTAAATGGGATTCAACTCCCCTCTGAGGATGAGATTAAACAGATGATGAGCAAAAATGTTGGAATCGTTCGCAATCAGGCTGGTCTTCAAGCTGTGGTAGAGTATCTCGAGCCCTATACGAAGTTGACAACAAAAGAAGTAGGATTCACACAAGCCTCAATTGTAAGATTGAATATGATAACAACTAGTTGGTTAATTGCAAGTTCTGCTTTAATGAGACTAGAAAGTAGGGGAGGGCATTTTCGAAGTGACTACCCTGAAACAATGAGTAACTGGCAAGGGAGACTCATTAACAGAAAAAAACAAGACGTGTTTGTGCTAGGAGGATTGTCATGAATGTTATTAAATTACGAGAGGATTTAAAACATTTTTTACTTGAGGATATTGGGGAGAGGGATGTTACATCTTCATCGATATTTCCGAGTTCCTTTGTAGGGGAAGGAAATATAATAGCAAAAGACGAAGGAATTTTAGCAGGTACATCGATTATTAGAGAGTGTTTACATTTGGTTGATCCATCAATAGAGGTGATCCTTTACAAACACGATCGAGATAGAGTTTTGACAGGAGAAACAATTGCAACAGTAAAGGGACCTGTTATCCACCTTTTGACGTGTGAAAGAATTATCTTAAACCTCCTACAAAGAATGAGTGGTATTGCAACATTGACAAATCAGGCGGTTCAATTATTAGACAGTAGTCAAACTAAAATTTGTGATACACGGAAAACAACACCTGGACTACGTATGTTTGAAAAGTATGCAGTTACATGTGGCGGAGGATCCAATCACCGGTATGGATTATATGATGGAGTAATGATTAAAGACAATCATATTGCGTTTGCTGGGTCCATCAAAAACGCAGTAAATGCTGTAAAAGCAAATGTCGGCCATATGGTGAAAATTGAAGTTGAAACAGAAACAAAGGAAGATGTACTTGAAGCTATTGAAGCTGGTGTTGATGTCATTATGTTTGATAATCGTACTCCATCTGAAATAGAAGAGTTTGTGAAACTTGTTCCCTCCCATATTGTTACCGAGGCCTCAGGTGGTATTACATTAGAAGTGCTACATGAGTATGGAAAGACAGGCGTTAATTACATTTCATTAGGTATGCTTACGCATTCGAATAAAGCATTGGATATTAGCTTTGTCACCGGATGGAAAGTGAAGGGGGTTTGACCATGAATATTTTAGAGGCAGTACAGCTAAAGGATGGAAGTTTACCTGAAAAGTATAAATTGATGACAGATCTGGAAATGGAAAGTCGAGTCAAGGAAATAAAGGAGAGTTTTGGCACTAAGCTGTTCATACCAGGCCATCACTATCAAAAGGATGAAGTCATCCAATTTGCAGATGAAACAGGTGATTCTTTGCAATTAGCGCAGCAATCTGCGGCAAATACTGAAGCAGAATATATCGTGTTTTGTGGAGTTCATTTTATGGCTGAGACAGCCGACATTTTAACAAGAGAAAATCAAAAAGTAATATTACCCGATATGCGAGCGGGCTGTTCTATGGCAGATATGGCAGATATACACCAAACTGAAAGAGCTTGGGATCAATTATTGGACTTATTTGGAGAGACCATTTTGCCACTAACGTACGTTAATTCTACTGCATCCATTAAAGCATTCTGTGGAAAAAATGGAGGAGCAACGGTGACATCTTCTAATGCGAAAGAGATGGTTTCCTGGGCATTTACACAAAAAGAAAGAATTTTATTTTTACCTGATCAACACCTTGGCAGGAATACGGCCTTTGATTTAGGTGTTCCACTAGAAGAGATGGCAGTATGGAATCCTCTAACTGATAAGCTGGAATTTGAAGGTAATCCCGACAATATCAGAGTGATTTTATGGAAGGGGCATTGCTCTGTTCATGAAAATTTCACGGTGCAAAATATCGAAAGCCTTCGTATATCAAACCCAAATATGAAAATTCTGGTTCACCCTGAATGTAGTAGAGAGGTTGTAGCGTTGTCTGATTTTGCGGGATCGACTAAATATATAATTGATACCATTAATAGAGCACCTGCAGGAAGTAAATGGGCAATTGGGACTGAAATGAATCTTGTGAAGAGAATTATTAAAGAGCATCCTGATAAAGAAATAGTGTCCTTAAATCCACATATGTGCCCATGCTTAACAATGAATCGAATTGATTTACCACACTTGCTTTGGTCGCTAGAAAATATCGAGACTGGAGCTATTCAAAATATTATTAAAGTCGAGGAAGCAGTTGCTCATGATGCAATGATGGCTTTAAATCGAATGCTTGAAAGAGCTTGACAAGCTAGGAATTTCTCCTAGCTTTTTTTCATTTGATTATTACCAAAATTTCGTGTGTCTACTTAATTTTCAAAGGGTTTACGATTGTACCTTGTCATAAACAACTATGAATTAGCATAAGTTGTGTTGAGGAATAGTGGCAAATAGCCTAGTGGTTGCATAGACTGTAAAGAATTTTGCCATGGGAGGGATATACGTGAAGATCCATATTGTACAAAAAGGTGATACCCTTTGGAAGATTGCCCAAAAGTACGGAGTAGACTTTGAAGAACTTAAACAAATGAATTCCCAATTAAGTAATCCAGATATGATTATGCCAGGAATGAAAATTAAAGTGCCAACAGCCGGTGTTCAAGTGAAAAAGGAAGCACCAATTACAAAAGAGGCTCCAATTGCAAAGGAAGCACCAATTGTAAAAGAAGCACCTGTTTCACCTATTAAGGAAGAAGTTCAACAACCGTATCAAGACCTATCACCAAAGCCAATGCCTGTAACAAAGGAGGAACCTAAACAAGAAAAACCAAAGATGCCGTTTATTCCAAAGGTTCCTCAGTTACCTGAATTAGAGTTTGATATTAATAATTACTATTTGAATATGGCTTATCAAAACGCTCCACAAACAACAAACATAGGTATGATGCCACAGCAGCCTACTCAGGTTTCTCCTATAGAGGAAGAAGTTCCAGAAATTCCAGAGCAGCCAAAGATACCAGAAGAAAAAACACAAGTCGCCCCTGCCTATCAACCTGAATGTTATCCTGTAACAGGGATTAATCCAGGAGATGGCTTCTGTTACAATCCATGGGGACCACCAATGCATGTGCAACCAGGATTTCCTGGACAAATGCCATATGGTGTTCCAGGATATCCTGAGCAAGGCTATCCAACAATGGTTAGTCCAGCTGAAGACTTAGACGATATGCCAGAAATGCCACCATATCCTGGAGCACAACCAGGAGGATATGCACCATATCCTATACATCCGTCAATGCATGGCCATGCTACTGGTGACGATGATTGTGGGTGTGATGATCATCTTCCAAAAGCTCCTGGTGCAGGTTATACTGTACCACCGATGGGGCAAGGGTATGGTTACCCAGGTGCGAGCGTTCCTGGTTTCGGAGCACCAGGTTCAGCAATGTCACCTTATGGAAATCCAGTAGGGTATAATCTACCAGATACAGATGATGTTCCTTACGGAGCTCAACCAAGTTATGGAGTGCCAGGCTATGGAGCCCCAGCAGGAGTGCCAGGATACGGAGCACAGCCGGGCTATGGAACTCCAGGTCATGGACAGCCGGGCTATGGATCCCCAGCAGGAATGCCAGGATACGGAGCACAGCCGGGCTATGGAGCTCCAGGTCATGGACAGCCGGGCTATGGAGCCCCAGCAGGAATGCCAGGATACGGAGCACAACCGGGCTACGGAACTCCAGGTCATGGACAGCCGGGCTATGGATTCCCAGCAGGAATGCCAGGATACGGAGCACAACCGGGCTACGGATCCCCAGCAGGAGTGCCAGGATACGGAGCACAGCCAGGCTACGGTGTTCCGGGAACTCAACCAGCAACTGGTCTACCAGGGACACAACCAGGATATGGAATACCGGGCTATGGAGCCCCAGGTTTGCAGGGGCCAATGGGAATGCCAGATTTTGATGATGATGATGACTTTAATCTATAATAATCTAGAAGGCGATTCAATGGTGAGTCGCCTTTTTTCTATGTAAAGATGTTAACTTAACAAAAAAAACATGCTACTAATTATCATTATTCTCATTTTCTTTATATTGCCCATTTAACTGTGATAAAATATTAGCTTATAAAGAGACGAAAGGATGTAAAATAATGGAGCATAAAATTGAGAAGCTTGTGGAATGGCTACGATTAAAAGTGAAAGAGGCTGGTTCGAATGGTGCTATTGTTGGAATCAGTGGAGGTTTAGATTCAGCCGTTGTGACACACCTAATTAAAAGAGCATTTCCAACGAACTCCCTTGGATTAATTATGCCTTGTAAAAGTAACCCAAAGGATCAAGAGGATGCGTTAAAAGTAGTTAATAGTAGTGGTATTGATCATTTGCTCATTGATTTGACTGAAGCTCACCAAACATTATTTACACAACTTGAAAGAACATTAACTGAACGTGGAACATGGAATGATAAAGCATCAAAGCTAGGAGATGCAAATACAAGAGCACGTCTACGAATGACAACTTTATATGCCGTTGCAAATAATTTTGGTTATTTAGTTGTCGGAACAGATAACGCTGCAGAATGGCATACTGGTTATTTTACGAAATATGGTGATGGCGGAGTTGATCTCGTTCCCCTTGTTCATTTAACAAAAGGGGAAGTTAGAGAGATGGCAAAAGAGTTAGGTGTACCTACCGATTTAATTACTAAAGCACCAAGTGCAGGACTTTGGGAAGGTCAAACAGATGAGGATGAAATGGGTACAACCTATGACATGATCGATCAATATCTTATAGGGCAACCAATTCCTGATAAAGATCGACTAATTATTGAAAGATTACATAACCAGTCCCATCATAAACGCGAGCTTGCTGCAGCACCACCAAAATTTTAAGCTACTGTATATAAATAACAGACTAAATAAATCCTCCAGAAGACACTATAGTAATGAGTGCCTTAACAACACTCAATATGTCGATGGGGGGTCTTTAGCATTGAATAAGAAAATTATCTACACACTTTCAACAGCGTTTTTGCTAGGAAGCTTAGCAGCTTGTAACACAGACCAAGGTGCAATGGAAGATAATACAAGATATAACGATACAGCTAGACCGATTGGATACTATTCCAATGAAAACATCGATGAAGAAAATGGCAATGCCTATTTACCTGAGCGAGATAATGATGGACCTATTACTGAAATGTTAGATCGTACGGGAGCCGAAAATAACAGAAATAATAACAGAAATAAAGGTTTCAATGTAACAGATAATCGATACAATAATAATGGCGTGTTCGGCCGAAATGTTACAAACAAACAAAATGAAGCTCATCCACAAAATAAAGGAACACTCGGTACATTAGATGACGGGGTCATCGATGATCGCGATAATCGTACTCGTGGAAATAATCGTACAGGAATAACAGCGAGAGGCGAGTATGGGCAGTATGCTAACCGAAATGAACTGGCTGATTACGGTAATAATAAAGGAATGAACAATCCTACAAGACCTTATGCAGTTCGTGATAATGGACTTGCACGCGATAACCAATATTCAAGAAATGACTATAACTATCATGGCCAGATGGCAACAAGAGATAATAATAAGAGAGCATCCTATTATAATAACTATGATGGTCGTTTAGCTGACCAAATTTCAAACCGGGTCCAAAATATTCCAACGGTTGATGATGTTAGAACGATTGTCTCAGGTAATCAAGTCCTAATTGCTCTTGATACAAAGGATCATGATGGAAAAGAAGTAAAGAGCAAAGTTAGGCAAGAAGTTGAAAGAATGACAAATGGAAAAAATGTAAGAATTGTAACAGATCCAGCTATCTTCCAAAGAGCTCAAAACATAGATAATAATTTACAGGATGGTGGACCGACAACTGAAATCGATGAAGATGTTCGTGATATGTTCCGCGAAATTGGAAATGAAGTCGATGATTTTGTTAGAACACCATTCCGTGATACCAAATAACAAATATTGAAGCAGGGATAATTGATCCCTGTTTTTTCTTTGTTTCCAATAAGAAAAAAACAGTACATAAAGCAAAAGTTTCACTTTATTGGATATTACTTCTATATATGGGTAGACTACATTAATGTCATACCTAAATTGTAATTATGTAAAAAACGGGGTGTTTGTCATGAATATCGTCAACCGGTATGCAAAGATAGTATGTTGGTGTTTCCTAATATTATTCTTAAGTATCTCAGGGATTGCCTTTCATTCTTTTGCTAAAGAAGCAAAGGGACAAATTATCGAGAAAGGCGAGGAAACGAGTGAAAATGAT
Organism: Bacillus salitolerans; assembly: GCF_042680805.1. Taxonomy (NCBI): domain Bacteria; kingdom Bacillati; phylum Bacillota; class Bacilli; order Caryophanales; family Bacillaceae; genus Bacillus; species Bacillus salitolerans. Next base: position 119,433 of record NZ_JBHUEM010000004.1, read on the forward strand.
AAAGCATATGAGGTAACAGGACCACTTACTATAACGGTAATATTAGAACGAGTATATTTAGATGGAGAAGTCAGTGAAGAAATAAAAGAGGAAACCATATGGTCGATGGAAGACTTTTGGGCACAATATGAAGGCTGGCAATTAATTGATCAAGATGAAGAACAAGTTGTATTTCAGCAAAGGATAGAAGATATATCCCCGTTGTTAAAGGCAAATGGTTATTTTGGTATAACGGAAGATGGGACTTTTAGCATTTTTAATGGGAAGCCAGAAACAGAAAATGTTATACAGTCTTTTTTTCAAATAGATGTAGACAAATTAGAAAGTAGGCAACACGAAGAGTTAATAAGAGGAATTCCAGTTAAATCGAAAGACAAATATGTTGAAGTTATGGAAGTATTTAAACCTTTTTCTATTACTCAATAAACTTAAAACGAGGCGAACCGCTGGGTCGCCTCTTTCGTTTGCTTTAAGTAACAATCACATCCTAATACTTCATTTTACAGTAGGACAACACTTACAAAAGATTTAGCAAATACTGTGTCTTATGTGACTGCGAGTTAACTAGACTTTCTTATACGTATACAATGTGTATAGACAACTTTTTTATGCTAAAATGAGTAAAGCATAGATAAGGGAGAGAAAACGTTGATTGAGTTTGTTAAGGGAAATGTTGTAGAGGTTAATCCAGAATATATTGTTTTAGACCATCATGGTATGGGGTATCTCATCCATACACCTAATCCATATATATATGATGTATCAAACAGAGAAATAATCATTTATACATATCAGCATGTAAGGGAAGATGTTTTAGCTCTTTATGGTTTCCCATCCAGAAAAGATCGAACATTATTTACTAGGCTATTAAATGTAACTGGAATTGGACCAAAAGGTGCACTCGCCATTTTAGCATTTGGCCGGCTTGAACAAGTTGTAGGTGCAATTGAAGGAGAGAATGAGGCATTTCTGATTAAATTCCCGGGAGTTGGGAAAAAAACAGCAAGGCAAATCATATTAGATCTTAAAGGAAAAGTCGCTGATCTAATTGAAACAGGGTTCGTTCATGCTGATAAAATTGATCCAACGATAATGGTCGGTAATCCTTCACTAGATGCCCTCAATGAAGCAGTGGAAGCCCTGAAGGTTCTCGGCTATGCCGAAAGGGAAATTAGAAAGATTCTCCCATTGTTGGAAAGCGAAAGGTTAACAACCGACCAATACATAAAAAAGGCATTACAACACTTAGTACAAGGAAAGTGATAGGAGGGGTGAATAAGTGGATGAACGTATCGTTTCTGGTGAAGCTGTGTTTGAAGAAGAGTCATTTGATCTTTCTATAAGACCCCAGACTCTGGAGCAATACATCGGTCAGACGAAAGTAAAAGAAAATTTGGCGATTTTTATTGAAGCGGCTAAGTTAAGAAATGAAACGCTTGATCATGTTTTGCTTTATGGACCTCCAGGGCTCGGAAAGACAACACTAGCCACTATTATTTCAACTGAAATGGATGTAAATATTCGCACTACTTCAGGTCCTGCCATAGAGCGTCCAGGTGATCTTGCTGCAATTTTAACAGCTCTTGAGCCAGGGGATGTCCTGTTTATTGATGAAATTCATCGATTACAACGTTCTGTGGAGGAAGTACTCTATCCAGCAATGGAGGATTTTTGTTTAGATATTGTAATCGGTAAGGGGCCTTCTGCTAGATCGGTTCGTCTTGATTTACCCCCATTTACTCTTGTTGGAGCAACAACTAGAGCTGGTTCTCTTTCTGCACCTCTTCGTGACCGATTTGGAGTATTAAGCAGGCTAGAATATTATAATGAAGAGCAATTATCCAATATAGTTGAAAGAGCAGCGTCCATTTTACAGGTTGGTATTGAGCGTGAAGCTACGGTTGAAATTGCAAAAAGGTCAAGAGGGACTCCTCGAATCGCAAATCGCTTACTACGACGAGTTAGAGACTTTGCGCAAGTAAGGGGAAATGGTATGGTTACACTTGAGATTACCAAAAGCTCATTAGAAATGCTACAAGTAGACCGTTTAGGTTTAGATCATATTGACCATAAATTAATACTAGGTATTATCGAAAAGTTTCGTGGTGGTCCAGTGGGTCTTGATACAATTGCGGCAACAATCGGTGAGGAGTCTCATACAATTGAGGATGTTTATGAGCCCTATTTACTCCAAATTGGATTCCTGCAACGAACACCACGCGGAAGAATTGTAACTGAGCTTGCCTACCGACACTTCAAAATGGAGGCACCCAAATGATGGAAATGCCGAAAATGTTAATGATTATCGGTGGAGTATTGTTATTAGTGGGATTTATCTGGCAATTTATAGGGAAATTACCTGGAGACTTTGTCTTTAAAAAGGGCAATGTAACTTTTTATTTTCCAATTGTGACATCTATTATTATTAGCATCGTGCTTTCTATTGTTTTTTATTTAATTGGCCGCTTTAGATAAATGAAATTCTTGTTAAGATCTAAATGAAAACAGGTGAGAAATTTTGAACATTGAATTATTTGATTTTAATTTACCAGATGAATTAATCGCACAAACTCCACTTCTTGACCGTGAAGCATCTAGGTTAATGGTATTAGATAAAGATACTGGTGAAATTAGACATGAGGCATCTTTCAGAAATGTGATTTCCTATCTAAAAGCTGGGGATTGCCTTGTATTGAATGATACTAGGGTGTTACCTGCAAGACTTTACGGTACGAAAATAGATACTGGTGCGAAGGTTGAAGTATTACTATTAAAGCAACTTGAAGGTGATAATTGGGAAACCTTGGTTAAGCCAGCAAAGAGAATGAAAGAAGGAACAGTTATAACCTTTGGAGATGGAAGATTAAAAGCTAAGTGTATTGGTACAAGTGAATATGGAGGTCGAATCGTTGAATTCTCTTACGAAGGCATTTTTTATGAAGTCCTTGAGACACTTGGAGAAATGCCACTTCCACCCTATATTAGAGAGCAACTAGATGATCAAGATAGATATCAAACTGTCTATGCTCGTGAGAGAGGTTCTGCCGCAGCACCGACAGCTGGCCTTCATTTTACAGAAAAACTATTGGAAGACATAAAGGCAAAGGGAGTACATATTGCCTTTATAACACTTCATGTGGGTTTAGGGACATTTCGCCCAGTTTCTACTGATACGATAGAAGAACATGAAATGCATGCTGAATTTTATCAAATGACAGAAGGTACAGCAAAACAGTTAAATGAAGTTAAAGCTAATGGAGGTCGAATTATTACAGTTGGTACAACTTCAACAAGAACATTAGAAACGATAGCCTCCATGCATAACGGAAAATTTGTTGAGCAATCCGGGTGGACCAATATTTTTATTTACCCTGGCTATGAATTTAAAGGAATTGATGGAATGATCACAAATTTCCATCTACCTAAATCAACACTTATCATGTTAATCAGTGCACTCGCTGGTAGAGAAAATGTGTTGAAAGCATATCGTGAAGCTGTTAATCAAAAGTATCGGTTTTTTAGCTTTGGGGATGCGATGTTAATTATTGAAGGGAGTAATAGGCAATGACCGCAATCCGATATGAGCTAATCAAAACATGTAAACAAACAGGTGCAAGACTTGGAAAGGTTCATACGCCACATGGTTCTTTTGATACCCCTGTATTCATGCCGGTTGGAACACTTGCAACTGTGAAGACGATGTCACCTGAAGAATTAAAAGAAATGGATGCAGGAATTATTTTAAGTAATACGTACCATTTATGGCTAAGACCCGGTCATGAAATTATTAAAGAAGCGGGTGGTCTTCATAAGTTTATGAACTGGGACCGTGCTATTTTAACAGACTCAGGGGGCTTTCAAGTTTTTAGTTTGAGTGATCTCCGTAAAATAGAAGAAGAGGGTGTTCACTTTAGAAATCATTTGAATGGTGAAAAACTTTTTCTATCTCCCGAGAAAGCAATGGAGATCCAGAACGCTCTTGGCTCTGATATTATGATGGCATTTGATGAATGTCCACCATATCCAGCAGAATACGACTATATGAAAAAATCTGTTGAACGAACTTCTAGGTGGGCAGAAAGGTGTTTAGCCGCACACAACAGGCCAGAAGATCAAGGATTATTCGGTATAATCCAAGGCGGGGAGTATGAGGAACTACGAAAGTTAAGTGCACAGGATTTAGTTTCATTAGATTTTCCAGGCTATGCTGTTGGAGGTCTGTCCGTTGGTGAGCCAAAAGATGTCATGAACAGAGTATTAGAGTTCACGACACCACTAATGCCAGCTAATAAGCCACGCTACTTAATGGGCGTAGGTTCCCCGGACTCCTTAATAGATGGAGCTATGCGTGGAATTGATATGTTTGATTGTGTTTTACCTACAAGGATTGCTAGGAACGGGACCTGTATGACTAGTGAAGGAAGACTAGTGGTTCGTAATGCAAAGTATGAAAAGGATTTTGGACCAATTGATCCAAATTGCGACTGCTATACATGTCGTAATTACTCACGAGCATACATTCGTCATCTTATAAAATGTAGTGAAACATTTGGAATGAGATTAACGACTTACCATAACCTACATTTTCTGATAAAATTAATGGGGCAAGTCAGACAGGCTATTTTAGAAGACCGCTTAGGTGACTTTAGAGAAGAGTTTTTTGAAGCGTATGGTTTTAATAAGCCAAATGCTAGAAATTTCTAAATCATATTTAAATGGACTAGCTAATAAGATTACGATAACATTAATTTAGAAAGGGGTGAAACATACATGGAATTACTAAGTACGATTGGTCCATTAATTTTAATGTTTGCTATTTTTTATTTCCTGCTTATCCGCCCTCAGCAAAAACGCCAAAAAGCGGTACAACAAATGCAGTCTGATTTAAAAAAGGGTGATAAGATTATCACGATTGGTGGGTTACACGGTATTGTTGATTCTCTAGATGAGAATAAAGTAATTATCGTTGTAGGTGATGGAACTCGACTTACATATGAGCGTTCTGCAGTACGTGAAGTGATCTCTAACTAAAAAAGAGCGGATATTCCGCTCTTTTTTTAATTGGAAGTTTTTCCACCTGCCACATTTACTCCAATAATTCCGCCTAACACTGCAGTAGCTAAGTATCCTAAGTGAAAAAGTGTCTGCCCGAGTGTGAAGCCAGATTCTTGGCCTAAAAACTGATATAAAAGCACAATGACTGTAAAGACTACTGCTGTAGCTCCTCCCATAAGCCAGCCCTTTTCCCGACCCTTACCTCCTGAAACAAACCCACCAGCAAATAAGGCAAAAAATGAAAGAGCCATAATTAACCATTGTAGTGACGACTCTTGTAGGTTTGTAAAACGAAGTAGTAATGAAAAAATGAAGCTACACACTAATACAATGGTTAAAATTGTAAGGATACCGTATAAAATGGCAGAAAGTGTATTTCTACTACTCATCCTCGCATTTCTCCTTTCTAAATGTAAATATAGTTTCCTTTATTCCTAAATAAGCCAAGCTTCTCTTTAAAACAAGCATATTCACGACTAACTCATTTTAGAATGGAGCATGTAGAAATTTTCAATTGTCTCTATAGAAAAATGAAAAAAATACATGTCCAAATTATTTGCAACATATGATTGGATAAAAGCCTGTCTTTTTAGGTAAGGAGTACGAGGAAGGAGCTGCTATCATGATTACGGTCATATCATTAATTGTTTTTATTACAAGCTATATAATCATCATTAGTGAAAAAGTAGATCGTACATTAGTAGCGGGTACTGGAGGAGTACTCCTTCTATTATTTGGTGTGTTCGATACAAAAAAAGCCTTTATTACGTACATTGACTGGAATACCATTGCCTTACTATTCGCCATGATGATTCTTGTTTCGATTGTCAGTAAAACTGGGGTATTTGAGTTTATTGCGATATTTTTAGCACAAAAAGTAAAGGGGTACGGCGTTTCCATTCTTTTTATGATTTCAATTGTGACTGCACTTGGTTCTGCCCTTTTAGCCAATGTCACAACGGTTTTACTCCTCGTACCGATTATGTTCAAGATCATCAAGGTTTTAAATGTCTCTGCGTTTCCATACTTAATTGCGATTATCTTATCAGCAAACATTGGTGGAACAGCTACATTGATTGGAGATCCTCCAAATTTAATGATCGGTCAAGCTGTTGAACATTTAACATTTAATGCCTTTTTAGTGCATTTATCGCCAATAGCAGTCATTATTTTTATTTTAATAGTTGTTGCTATAGCGGCAACTTTTCGTAAAAGGTTACAGGTTAGTGAAGAAAATAGACTAACGTTAATGTCTTTAAATCCGAAGCAATATTTGAAAAAGGATGCAACATTAGTACCTTCGCTTTCTGTACTTGGTTTAACGATATTCAGTTTTGTTTTACACCCATTTCTTCATATTGAATTAACAAGCTTAGCGTTAGGTGGAGCGATTTTACTGATGTTATTGACTCATACTTATCATCCAACTGAAGAGGTTCTCAAGGAAGTGGATTGGGCAACCTTATTCTTTTTTATGGGCTTATTCTTACTCGTCGGAGGATTAGAGGAAGTAGGTATTATTGATGAATTTGCTAGAAGCATGATTTATTTTACTGAAGGGGATCTACCAAGAACAGCAATCCTAATACTTTGGATAACTGGATTATTTTCTGGTGTCATAGACAATATTCCTTTTGTTGCAGCAATGATTCCAGTGATATTGGAATTTCAAGATTACGGTATGACCAATCTTGATCCATTATGGTGGTCGTTAGCACTTGGTGCTTGCTTAGGCGGAAATGGTACTTTACTTGGTGCCTCATCAAATTTAGTTGTTGTCGGACTGGCCATTAAGGAAAAGGTTCAAATTCAATTTATAGATTTTATGAAAATCGGTATACCGGTAGTGCTCATTTCCCTTATATTAAGTACGCTATATATATATTTTCGGTACTTGCTTGCATTTATCCCGCATTAACGGGCAGTAATAAATTTTATGAGAGTAAGAAAAACTGCCCGTAAATGCCCGATTGGTTCAACTAACAATCAGTGGAAAAAAAGATGCCACTGATTGAAGTTTCACTTTATCCCGCATTAACGGGCAGTAATATCCTTTGCTAAATTTTATGAGAGTAAGAAAAACTGCCCGTAAATGCCCGATTGGTTCAACTAACAATCAGTGGAAAAAAGATGCCACTGATTGAAGTTTCACTTTATCCCGCAGTAACGGGCAGTAATATCCTTTGAACAATATGAAGGACATGATAAAGAAAAAAGAGTAGTTATCCAGAAAAAACTGAATATATCCAGAAAAAATAGACTTTTATCCAGAAAAAATTGAATATATCCAAAAAAAATAGACTTTTATCCAGAGAAACTATCTTCAGCAGAAAAGCTACCAATATTAATTCAGCTACAAGAATTACAAGGTACATCAGTCTATTCGGCTTATTTTGGATGATTGGAAAATCCTTCGTCTTATGTTTTACTCATGCTTGCTTAAAATAGACAATAATGATGTGTGTGTAAAAGGAGGATTATAAATGGAGTATGTTACCATTATTGCTCGTACTCTGTTTTTATATTTCTTAATTGTTTTCATCTTCAGGTTAATGGGCAAGAGAGAGGTTGGGGAACTTAGTATACTAGATCTAGTCGTGTTTATTATGATAGCGGAAACAGCGGTGATGGGAATTGAGAATGCCGAGCAGCCTTTGCTTTACACAATGGTCCCAATGCTAATACTGATGGGAGTTCAAATATTAATGGCAACTCTTTCGTTAAAAAGTAAAAAACTGCGAGAGATTCTCGATGGTAAACCATCAATCCTAATTAAAAATGGGAAAATAAATGAACGAGAAATGAAAAAGCAACGTTATAATTTTGATGATTTATTAACACAATTACGCGACAAAAACGTGAACAATGTAGCTGATGTCGAATTTGCGGTATTAGAACCATCAGGAAAACTTTCCGTTTTTGAAAAAGATCATGTAAAACAAAGTACGCTTCATTTACCCTTGATTGTCGATGGTATCGTACAAGAAAAACATCTCCAATTGTTAAATAAAACAAATCTATGGCTTAGGCAGCAACTTAGACAATTGGGCTATCGAAGTATAAAAGATATTTCATTTTGTAGCTATGACCATGGTATGTTTTATATTGATCTAAAAGATAAAAAATAAGTAACCCTTCAAACGAATTGAGAGGTTACTTATTTTTTTACGCAAACATCCACTTTGCAATATGCTTACCAACAATAGGCACTTTTTTCATCTCATCCTTTTTCACTAGCTGGAATACGATTAACAGAACGATATACGTAATGGTTGTAAGGGTGATCGCAATGATGGATCGAATAACTAATGGCTGTGAAACTGGCATGAAAGAAAATGCAAAATGACCAGCCATACCTGCTAGAATCATCGTTACAAAGCTTTTGATATATTCTTTTACATAAATGGAGTAAGAAATAACTTTAATAACCGTCGAAAAATGTAGGAGTGTTACGAGCATAATTCCAACCACAATTCCTAATGCTGCTCCCATAATTCCAAGCTCGGGCCTTGTTGCTAAAGCAAAAATAACACCAATTTTTACGATGGCACCGATTAAACTATTCACCATCGCAGCTTTTGCTAAATCTAGAGCTTGCAATGCTGCTTGCAGAGGTCCTTGAAAATAATAAAAAACAAAAAATGGAGCCATGACTTTTACGAAAATTGCACCTGTAGCCGATCCATACATCAATTGCATGATTGGTTCAGCAAATACATATAAAACAACGACAGCTAATCCTCCTGAAACAAAGGACAAACGAAGAGCCTGTTGAAGACGATGCTCTATTAATAGTGTCTTTTTCTGAGCTGCTGCTTCACTAATAGCAGGAACAAGTGAAACAGATAAAGAATACGTAATAAATGATGGTAAGAAAAGTAAGGGCAGAGCATAGCCAGTAAGTTCACCATACTGTTTGGTAGCAAGGGCAGTGGTCACTCCGGCAATAGCTAGACTTTGGGCAACAACAATCGGCTCAAAAAAATAGGCCAAAGAGCCTATTAGTCGGCTTCCAGTGGTAGGTAGGGCAATCGACATTAAACTCTTGAACGTTTCTTTTCCATGAGAAACAGATTGAAAAAAGTTTTTTCTTACTTGTACACGCTTCTTCATCCTAAACATCATGATCATATAAAGTAAAGAGACGAGTTCCCCAATTACGACAGAAATCATTGCACCTGCAGCAGCAAACTCAACACCATAAGGTAGGAAGGCACTTGTTAATAGGGCAACAAGTGAAATGCGCACAATTTGCTCGATCACCTGTGAATAGGCTGCCGGTCTCATGTTTTGACGGCCCTGGAAATATCCACGAAGTACAGAGGATAAAGCAACGATAGGTACAATTGGTGAAATGGCAATGAGTGGATAATACGTTCGAGCATCAGTTAACAAGGTTTCGGATAATATAGGGGCGAGTATAATCATACCACTTGTGAAAATGATACTTAATATACCTGTTGTTGCTAAGGAAACAACTAATATTTTCTTTATTCTTTTTCGATCACCTAGTGCTTCCGCTTCAGCAACCAGCTTTGAAATCGCAATTGGAAGACCTAATTGAGTAAGGGTAATAGTAAGTAAAAGTGTTGGGACTGCCATCATATAGAGCCCCACACCTTCTTCTCCCATAATTCTAGCAACAACAATTCTGTTGACAAAACCAAGTACTCTTGTAATTAAACCAGCGAGGATTAAGATGAGAGTTCCTTGTAAAAATGTTTGCTTTGATTTAGACATGCTAATGACCCTACCTTCTCAAACATAGTGAATTCATATACAATATCTATATGCATACAAGTGGGCCAAGCATGACAGAAAGTAAGGCTTTAAATAAAGCTGATTTATAAAATGAGAAAATAAAGGTGGATGGACTTGTGAATTGGGATGAGTTGAAAATTCATGTGGAACCAGCAATCGTTAGTAAGCTTGAGGAATTCAAAATATTAGGATACGACAAAGTTAATGAAGAGGACATTTGGAATTGTTTAAGAAAAAAGAAGTGGAAGAAAGATGAAGAACCGAAGCCTCTACGTGAGGTGGTAAATGATATTTTATCTTTATCAATTAGTGATTATATGAGCTTTATAACAGTCGAAGCCTATAAGGGTCCAAGCTTTTTTTCCTCTTAAGGGGTTGGCGATGGAGTCATAAATGTGGAAGAAAATTGACATAATATAGTGATTCTTTCATAATGAGAGTATTGTAAGTAGCGATTTCGGCATAATGATAGTTCGGTGTAATGATTGAAGGAAAAAAAGATATTACATAATCCTTATTACTAACCGTGACAGCTACCCATCGCTTAAGATTAAGCAATCGTATAAGGAGGATTATTTTACATGGTAAGAAAAGGCCGTATCATCATATTCTTTTTGTTGGTCTTGCTATTAGGTGGTCTTATTGGCACCACAACCAATAATGTAACGAACAACATTAAATTAGGACTTGATTTACAAGGTGGCTTCGAAGTTCTTTATAAGGTGAATCCTGTTAATGGTGAAAAAATTAATAACGATATCTTACTTAGCACTGTTAAAGCCCTTGAGAAGCGAGTTAACGTATTAGGAGTTAGTGAACCAAATATTCAAATAGAAGGTGAAGATCGTATCCGTGTTCAGCTTGCTGGCGTGGAGGATCAAAATAAAGCACGTGAACTTTTATCTACAGAAGCAAAGTTAACGTTCCGTGATACAAATGATGTTGAATTAATGTCGGGTGCGGATTTAGTAGAAGGAGGGGCATCGCAATCATTTGATCAAAATAATCAACCAAACGTTGCCCTAACGTTAAAAAGTGCCCAGCAATTCGCTAAAGTCACCCAAAGTATTCTAGATCAATATCCTAACAACTTGTTAGTAATCTGGTTAGATTATGAAGAGGGGGACTCCTATGCAGCAGAAGCGGGGAAGCCTGACCCAAAATTTTTATCAGCTGCAACTGTTGGACAAGTGTTTAATACAACAACTGTCACGATCACTGGTAAATTCACAGTAGAAGAAGCTAAAGAGTTAGCAGATTTACTAAACGCTGGATCACTTCCAGTTGAGTTAGAAGAGCTATATTCAACGTCTGTAGGAGCCCAATTTGGTGAAACGGCTCTTCAGAAAACCATATTTGCAGGTATTATTGGAATCTTAGCGGTTTTTGTGTTCATGTTAATATTCTACCGCTTTCCAGGGTTTATTTCGATCATTACACTTAGTGTCTATATTTTCCTTGTTCTACTTGTGTTTGATTGGATGAATGCAGTATTAACATTGCCAGGTATTGCTGCCTTAATTTTAGGGGTAGGGATGGCTGTAGATGCCAATATTATTACGTTTGAGCGAATTAAAGAGGAATTAAAAACAGGTAAATCAGTTATGTCTGCATTCCGTTCAGGTAATAGACGTTCGCTCTCTACCATCCTCGATGCAAATATTACGACCTTATTAGCGGCTGGAGTTCTATTCTTTTACGGGAATAGCTCTGTTCAAGGATTCGCTACGATGTTAATTGTGAGCATCCTATTAAGTTTCCTAACTGCTATCTACCTAAGCCGATTGTTATTAGGACTTTGGGTAAATAGCCGTATCTTTAATAAAAAACCTGCCTATTTTGGTGTGAAGGAATCTGACATTCAAGATATCGAAACGGGTGAAACAGATATTCATATTCCAACGAGATTTGATAAATATGATTTTGTAAAACACCGTAAAAAGTTCTTCTTATTCTCTATTGCATTTGCACTTGTTGGTGTCGTGCTACTATCTACCCTTAAATTAAATCTTGGTATCGACTTCTCAAGTGGGACACGTGTTGAAGTACTTGGACAAAGTGCATTAACAAAAGAAGAAATTCAATCTGAAATAGAAGCACTAAACCTTAGTCTTGAGATAAAGGATGTTAATATTTCAGGAAATAACAATGAAATTGGTGTAGCTAGATTTATTGGTGTACTAACACAGGATGAAATAGCCCAATTGAAAGAGCATTTTGTAGGGAAATATGGCTCGGAGCCAAATGTTAGTACGGTTACACCAACTGTAGGGAAACAACTTGCAAAGAATGCATTTATTTCTGTTTTAATTGCTTCGATAGGGATTATTATTTATGTCACGATCCGTTTTGAGATTCATATGGCAATTGCAGCAATCGTCGCATTATTACATGACGCATTCTTTATAATAGCCCTCTTCAGTATAGTTAGATTAGAGGTTGATTTAACCTTCATTGCTGCCGTATTAACGATTGTCGGTTATTCCATTAATGACACAATTGTTACGTTTGACAGAATTCGTGAAATTATGACAATTAGAGGTAAGAAGATTAAGACATTTGATGATCTAGCAGCTGTTGTAAATGATAGTCTTCGTCAAACCCTTGGTCGTTCTGTAAGCACTGTTATAACGGTTGTCATTGTAACCATTGGTTTATATGTATTCGGCGCAGAATCTATTCGTAACTTCTCACTAGCACTACTATTAGGTTTAATCGCTGGAACATACTCTTCATTATTTATTGCTTCCCAGCTTTGGTTAGTATGGAAGAGTAAAACTTTAGGTAAAAAACGTCCTACAAAAGAGGATGACGACTTAGAGCCCGAAGCTCTTGTATAAAAGGAAAACTCGTGAACAAACTTTGTTCACGAGTTTTTTTTACCCAGTCGAATACGAAATCTATCGCTAGCGATAAGCAAAAAAGAAATGCAGATTTCCTCAAACTTTTATACTTTTAGGATACAATAAACTATATCTTTAAATGTTTAGGATGTGAAAAAATGGCAGATAACAAAGACCGCTTTAAGCAAGCTGAATTCGCTGCAATGGTTGGAGTAATAGGTAATATACTATTGGCGTTATTAAAAGGGATTATTGGAACGATCAGTAATAGTAAAGCCCTTATTGCAGATGCTGTTCATTCAGCTTCAGATGTGGTAGGTTCCCTTGCAGTATACATAGGACTTAGAGTTGCGAAACAACCACCTGATGAAGATCATCCGTATGGCCATGGAAAAGCAGAATCCATTTCAGCAATCATAGTAGCTGTATTATTATTCCTAGTAGGCCTTGAAATTGGAAAGTCATCTTTCGAGTCCTTTTTCCATCCAATAGAAGCTCCCAAGATGTTAGCTATTTATGCAGTCGTATTCTCGATTATTGTAAAAGAATGGATGTTTAGATATAAATTTAAATTGGGTAAACGAATTAATAGTGATGCTATTATTGTCAACGCATACGAACATCGTTCCGATGTATTTTCTTCAATTGCAGCATTAATTGGAATAGCTGGATCTATTATCGGGGACCGTGTTGGAATAGACTGGCTAATATATGGAGATCCGGTAGCGGGTATTGTTGTTTCGATTATGGTTATTAGAATGGCATGGAAGCTAGGCTCGGAATCGATCCATAATACACTTGACCATGTTTTACATGACGAAGATACAATAGAGATGAGAGAGCTCGTAATGAAGGTAGATGGAGTAAAAAAATTGGATGCGTTCCATGCTAGGGAGCATGGTCACTATGTGATTGTTGATTTAAAGCTATCAGTGGATCCATACATCACAGTTGAAGAAGGGCATCGGATCGGGAAAAACGTAAAAGAAGAACTATTAAAGCAAGGACTTGTAAAGGATGTTATGGTTCATATTAATCCGTATAGCGAAGACTAGCATCCTCACCAAGAGAGGGGAATAAGAATGAAAAATCAATGGATCTTAATTGTAGCGTTATTATTTGCTTTAATTGTTGCAGTGTTTGCCGTAGTAAATGTAAACCCTGTTCGAGTAGATTATGTGTTTGGAGTCTCTGAATGGCCACTAATCCTGGTTATACTAGGATCAGCTGTATTAGGGGCTTTTGCGGTTGGGGCAGCGGGGATCTTTCGATTAATTATGTTACAAAAGAACATAAAGCAACTCCAAAAAGAAAATGAGCAGTTACGGAAAAAGGTAAATGAACACGTTGAAAATGAACAATTAAGAAAACAAAATTATGAGAGAGATATTGAAAGAAACCGTCATGTAATAGAAGTTGATGAACAGCAACTTACCGAGGATGAAAATCTTGCTAATCGTGAGTAATCGTTGTCACCCCCTGGCCACTCCTGTATAATGATTGGGTCAAGGGGTGATTTCATGCTTGCATCAAAAACAAGATGGATTGAGAAACAGTGGAATAAAGAAAATGCAGAAATATTAGCGAAAACCCTCTCTTTATCTCCCATTCTAGCTGATTTACTAGTAAGCAGAGGGATTACTACATCAGAGGAAGCAACGAAATTTTTAAATATAGACGAAAATGACTGGCATGATCCATTTTTGCTACATGATATGGATAGAACAGTAGAGAGAATAAAGGTAGCTATTGAAGAAGGTCAGAAAATCTTAGTGTTTGGCGATTATGATGCGGATGGGGTAAGCAGTACGACCGTTTTGATACGAGCACTAAGAGAAGTAGGTGCAAATGCTAGCTTTTACATACCAAACCGATTTACTGAAGGCTATGGCCCAAACAACGAAGCGTTTCAGTGGGCAAAGAATGAAGGATACGATTTAATCATTACGGTTGATACCGGAATTTCTGCCTTAAGAGAGGCAAGCTTTGCGAAAGATCTTAAAATAGATCTTATTATTACTGACCATCATGAACCAGGTCCAGAATTACCTGATGCATATGCCATTATTCATCCAAAAAAGCCAGGGTCTTCCTATCCTTTTGAAGAGCTTGCAGGTGTAGGAGTAGCCCTAAAAGTAGCCCATGCTCTTTTAGGGAAATGTCCAGATGAATATGTTGGATTTGCGGCTATTGGAACTATCGCAGATTTGGTTCCACTACATGACGAGAATAGATTAATTGCGAGTAAAGGAATTCAAGCGTTACGAAATTCAGTAAATCCCGGGCTTAAAGCATTACTAAATGTATGTGGCATTTCGCAAAAAGATATTACAGAAGAAACAATTGGTTTTTCAATAGGACCAAGAATAAACGCTGCAGGAAGGTTAGACTCTGCAGATCCTGCCGTTGACCTTTTTCTCACGGAAGACGAAAATGTGGCGATGGAAATTGCCAATACGATAAATGCATTAAATAAGGAAAGACAAAAAATTGTAAATGAAATGACAGAAGAGGCTATCAAAATGGTAGACGAACAATACCCATTAGAGGAGAATCCAGTTCTAATCATTGGGAAGGAAGGCTGGAATGCTGGAGTCATTGGGATTGTTGCTTCAAGGCTCGTCGAAAAGTTCTACAGGCCAACAATCGTACTAAGTCTGGATAGTGAGAAGCAGGAAGCAAAGGGATCAGCTAGAAGTATTGAAGGCTTTGATTTGTTTGAAAATTTATCTACGTGCCGGGATATTTTGCCACACTTTGGTGGTCACACAATGGCAGCGGGGATGACTATTAGTTATCAGTATATAGAGGAGTTAAGGGAAAGATTGATCAGATTAGCAGGTGAATGCTTAACACCTGAGGATTATACACCTATCACAAAGATTGATGTTGAATGTGAGCTGGAGGATATATCGATTGATACAATTGAACAATTACAATCTTTGTCACCGTTTGGTGTTGGTAATCCAAAGCCAAAGTTTGCAATTTCAGAAGCATCTATCCAACAAATGAAAAAAATTGGACAGGATCAATCTCATTTGAAGCTAATGCTAGAAAAATCCGGCGTTTTATTAGATGGTATTGCATTTGGACATGGTCACGTTACACAACATATATCACCATTATCTTCTATATCCGTTATTGGTGATTTATCTATAAACGAATGGAACAATCATCGAAAGCCACAAATCATGATAGAAGATATTTGTGTAAAAGAATGGCAATTGTTTGATTTCCGTGGCAATAAAATGGTTAAAAAACAGATTGAATCAATTCTACAGGATTTCCACAAAATAATGATATTCAATGAAGACTCTATAAAAGAATTGCATCTGCAGGATTTGGAGGAATCTATTTGGTTAATAAGGGATGAAAAGGATATAGATACCTTTCTTTCTACTCCGGATTATGTTGTATTTGCAGATATGCCACCATCACTTTCCTTGATAGAAGCTATCGTGAAAAAATTGAATCCTAAAAGGATCTATGCGTTCTTTAATCAGAGCGAAACACACTTTTTCAATACAATTCCTACTCGAGAGCATTTTAAATGGTTCTATGCATTTCTAGCAAAGAATAAAGAGTTCGACATGAAGTCTTCAGCTGAACGATTAGCCAAGCAACGCGGCTGGTCAAAAGAATCAATTCAGTTCATGTCAAAGGTGTTTTTTGAATTAGAATTTGTTACAATAAACAATGGAATAATTTCTCTAACTAATCAACCGAAAAAGCGGGATTTAACAGACTCTCGAACATATCAACAAAAACAAGAACAAATTGAGATAGAGGATGTATTAATGTATTCTTCTTATTCCCAATTAAAAGATTGGTTTGATCATGTTTATAAAGGTTTGGTAACCGTATAGGAGGCAATTAAAGTAATGGATTACAAAAAGTATGTCACAGTCGTTCCAAACTGGCCAAAAGAAGGGATTCAGTTTAAGGACATAACAACCTTAATGGACAATGGGAAGGCTTATAAAAATGCAACCGATGAAATTGTCCAATTTGCAAAAGAAAAACAAATCGATCTAGTAGTTGGACCAGAAGCTAGAGGATTTATCATAGGATGCCCAGTTGCCTATGCGCTTGAGGTTGGGTTTGCACCAGTTCGTAAAGAAGGTAAACTTCCTCGCGAAGTAATTAAAGTAGACTACGGCTTAGAATACGGAAAAGATGTATTAACCATGCACAAAGATGCTATAAAGCCAGGTCAACGTGTTCTCATTACTGATGACCTACTCGCAACAGGCGGAACGATTGAAGCAACGATTAAGCTTGTTGAAGAGCTAGGTGGTATCGTTGCTGGTATCGCATTTTTAATTGAGCTGACGTATTTGGAAGGACGTACAAAGCTTCAAGGATATGATGTACTTACATTAATGAAATATTAATTCGCATGATTAGAAAGAGTGTCTCGTTAAGACACTCTTTCTTTTTAAATGGTATATCTTTCGTTATCACACATTTTTACCTATTAACCTTTACATCTTCTTCGTTTTTCAAGATAATAGGTACAATAATAATTTTAAAGTAATAGCTGTCTTCAAAAATACTTTAATTTTTCTATTTAAATGACAAATAATTAGGTGATTTTTCATGGCAAATGAACAAGTACTAACAGCCGAACAAGTCATTGAAAAGGCTGCATTATATTTATCTGAAATGGACGTGCTGCTCGTTAAGCATGCTTACGACTTTGCAAAAACAGCACACGAAGAGCAATATAGAAAATCTGGTGAACCCTATATTATTCATCCCGTTCAAGTGGCAGGTATACTTGTCGATTTAGAGATGGATCCTGTAACGATTTCCGCAGGATTCTTGCATGATGTAGTAGAGGACACGAGTGTTACCTTGCAGGAGCTTGAGACTGAGTTTAATAAAGAAATAGCTATGCTTGTTGATGGAGTCACAAAGTTAGGGAAAATTAAATATAAATCTCAAGAAGAACAACAAGCAGAAAATCACCGAAAAATGTTTGTAGCAATGGCACAGGATATTCGTGTTATTTTAATCAAACTAGCAGACAGGCTCCATAATATGCGTACACTAAAGCATCTTCCACAGGAAAAGCAAAGACGTATTTCTAACGAAACATTAGAAATATTTGCTCCGCTTGCACATCGACTAGGGATTTCAAAGATTAAATGGGAGCTAGAAGATACGTCCTTGAGATATTTAAATCCACAGCAATATTACCGGATTGTAAATCTTATGAAAAAGAAACGAGCAGAGCGTGAAGAATATTTAGCAGAGGTTATGAATGAGGTTCGCGAAAAATTAAAAGAAGTTTCTATTACTGCTGAGATATCAGGTAGACCGAAGCACATCTATAGCATATATCGAAAAATGGCGATTCAAAACAAGCAATTTAATGAAATTTACGATTTACTTGCTGTCCGTATTGTTGTCAGTAGCATTAAAGATTGTTATGCAATACTGGGAATCATTCATACATGCTGGAAGCCAATGCCAGGGAGATTCAAAGATTATATTGCTATGCCAAAAGCAAATATGTACCAATCTCTTCATACCACAGTGATTGGACCCCAAGGTGATCCGTTAGAAGTACAGATTAGAACGCGAGAAATGCACCAAGTGGCCGAATATGGGATTGCAGCACACTGGGCTTACAAAGAAGGTAAACCTTTACATGAAGGTGAAACATTCGAGAAAAAACTAACATGGTTCCGTGAAATACTTGAATGGCAAAATGATGCTAGTAATGCAGAGGAATTTATGGAATCGTTAAAGATTGACTTGTTCTCAGATATGGTGTTCGTTTTTACACCAAAAGGAGATGTTTACGAGTTACCATCTGGTTCAGTGCCAATAGATTTTGCCTATCGAATTCATTCTGAAATTGGTAATAAAACGATCGGTGCAAAAGTAAATGGTAAAATGGTGACCTTAGATTATAAATTAAAAACAGGGGATATCGTCGAAATTTTAACCTCCAAGCACTCGTATGGGCCGAGTCAGGATTGGCTAAAGCTAGCTCAAACCTCTCAAGCCAAGAATAAAATCAGGCAATTCTTTAAGAAGCAACGCCGTGATGAGAATGTGATAAAAGGAAAAGAATTAGTAGAGAAAGAAATTAGGGCATTAGATTTAGATCCAAAAGAAGTGTTAGTGAACGAAAATGTAAAAAGAGTTGCTGACAAGTTCAATTTTTCAAATGAAGAGGATATGTATGCTGCAGTAGGCTATAACGGAATTACTGCTGCACAAATTGCTACTAGACTAACAGACAAATGGCGAAAAAAGAAAGATCTTGAACTAGAGAATTCCATTGTGGATGCAGTCCAAGAGATGAAGAAATTCACGATAACTAAAAAGAAAGATAGTGGTGTCCGAGTAGAAGGAATTGATAACCTTCTCGTTCGTCTCTCTAAATGCTGTAATCCTGTTCCAGGAGATGACATTGTTGGCTTTATTACGAAAGGTCGAGGAGTATCTGTACATCGAACAGATTGTCCAAATGTTCATACTGAGGAAGCGAAAGAACGTCTTCTTTTAGTGGAATGGGAAGGAAATGCAAAAGAAGGAAAAGAATACAACGTCGAAATAGAAATATCGGGCTTTGACCGAAGAGGATTGTTAAACGAGGTATTACAAGCTGTCAATGAAACAAAAACAAATATCACAGCTGTTTCAGGACGCTCTGATCGAAATAAAATGGCAACGATCTCTATGGCAATATCCATTCATAATATTAATCATCTTCAAAAGGTAGTGGATCGCATTAAGCAAATTCCTGATATTTACGCAGTCCGAAGAATGATGCATTAGGGTGAGAATATGAGAGTAATTGTTCAAAGAGCAAGAGAAGCGAGTGTTACGGTTAATAAAGAAATTGTAGGAAAAATATCTAAAGGTTTGATGTTATTAGTTGGTATTACGCACGAGGATACAGAAGCTGATGCAAAATATGTTGCTGAAAAGATAACGAATTTACGAATCTTTGAAGATGAGAATGAAAAGATGAACCTCTCTTTACTAGATGTAAATGGAGAAGTATTATCGGTTTCCCAATTTACCCTTTATGGCGACTGTCGAAAAGGTCGCAGGCCTAATTTTATGGACGCGGCAAAGCCTGAGCATGCTGTAAATATCTATGAGTCGTTTAATCATGAACTGCGAAAGCTTGGTATACACGTTGAAACGGGTGCTTTTGGTGAGATGATGGACGTACAATTTGTCAATGAAGGTCCTGTTACACTAATTGTGGAAAGTAAATAGCTAAAAAAAGAAGCCTTCTTTAAAAAGAGGCTCAGCTTGTGGAGAAAAGGTATATTTTCTCTACAAGCTTTTTAATTTTGGGGAAAGTTAACCCCCTGTTTTAAGACTTTATTATCGGAAAATCAGATCGCTGCTACACATCCTAACCAAGTTTGGAAGGTATGTATCGATCACTTCAAAATGTCGATTAAATCCTGCTATTCGACTTTTTACATCGCAAACCACTTCAAAATGTCGATTAAATCCTGTTATTCAACTTTTCACATCGCAAACCACTTCAAAATGTCGATTAAATCCTGCTATTCGACTTTTTACATCGCAAACCACTTCAAAATGTCGATTAAATCCTGTTATTCAACTTTTCACATCGCAAACCACTTCAAAATGTCGATTAAATCCTGTTTTTCGACTTTTCACATCGCAAACCACTTCGAAACGGGTTGGCCCCCTTATTTAGGACACTTACTTTAAATATCTCTTTTTATCTTAGTTTTTCATTTTTTCTTATAAAGAGGAAATTGCCCCCACTATTTTACTCTA